>JBDNGG010000096.1:0-17905 GCA_041689405.1 Terrimicrobiaceae bacterium
ACCATGATCGGGAGTGGCGCTACCCCTCGCCAAAGTCTCTGGTGGCGTAGAGCTTCGGTTTGGAGATCTCCCGAGTCCGGCGGCTTGCATTCCGCGGGAATAAATCCATTGCAATTGGATAATTCTCTGATACTGCTAAAAGCTCGCCGCAACCGCTGCCCCGCTGATGGCCGGGTGGATTCACAAACGGTTTGGCGGCTTTTCAATAAAAAATCAACCCACATTAGTGCCACCATTTATGGCAGAAGTATCTCTACAAGAACTGCTCGCGAAATCCATTAAGAATTATCGCGAAGGAAGCATCGTCAAAGGCCACGTCCTAGAAATCCGCAATCGCGAATTTTTGATCGATATCGGATACAAATCAGAAGGCGTTATTTCCGCCAGCGAATTTGAAGACCCCGAAGAAGTTGAAATCGGCGACGAAGTCGAAGTGCTCCTCGAGCGCCTCGAAAACGATGAGGGCATGGTTGTCCTCTCGAAGGAAAAAGCCGCCCAGCGTCAAAACTGGGAGAAAATCGTCAAAGTTTACCACGATGGCGGACTCATCAAAGGCAAGGTCAAATCTGTCGTCAAAGGCGGTCTCATGGTCAACGTCGGCGTGGAAGCATTCCTTCCCGCCTCACAGATTGACATCATTCCGCCGCGTGACCTCACGCAGTTCGTTGGCAATACCTACGATTTCAAAATTGTAAAAATCAACGAAGACCGGAAAAACCTGGTCATTAGCCGCCGCGAAATCATCGAACAGGAACGCGCCGAAAAACGCTCGGCTTTCCTTTCTTCGGTCAATGTCGGCGACAAGGTGCAAGGAACGGTCAAGAACATCACTGACTTCGGTGCATTCGTCGATCTCGACGGCATCGATGGATTGTTGCACATCACCGACATGTCATGGGCCCGCCTCAATCACCCGAGCGAATTGCTCAAGGTGGGCGATAACATCGACGTCCTCATTCTCGACATCAATCGCGAGAAAGAACGCGTTTCGCTGGGCCTCAAGCAAAACCAAGATAATCCTTGGGACAAAATCGAAGAACGTTTCCCAGTTGGGCAAACCGTTCGCGGTAAAATTACCAACCTCATGCCGTACGGCGCATTCGTCGAAATCGAGCAGGGTGTCGAAGGCCTCATCCACGTGTCCGAACTTTCCTGGGTCAAGCGCATCGCTCGTCCTTCGGATGTCCTCACGCTCGGTCAGGAAGTCGAAGCCATTGTTCTCGGCGTCAACAAAGAGGAACAGAAAATTTCTCTCGGCGTCCGCCAACTCGAAGCCAACCCATGGGACGAGATCGAGCAGCGTTACATCATCGGCAAACAGGTCAAGGGCAAGGTCCGCAATATGACCGCCTACGGTGCCTTCGTCGAACTCGAAGAGGGAATCGACGGCATGGTTCACGTGTCCGATATCAGCTGGACGCGCAAGATCAATCACCCGAGCGAATTGCTCAAAAAGGGCGACGAAATCGAAGCCGTTGTCATCGACATCGACAAAGCCAACCAGCGCATCAGCCTTGGGCTCAAACAACTCGAGAACGATCCTTGGAAAGATATCGAACAGAAGTTCAAGATCGGCGACCTCGTCAAAGGGCAAGTGTCAAAACTCGCCAACTTCGGTGCGTTCATCCAGCTTCAGGACGAGATCGACGGACTTGTGCACATTTCCCAGATCAACGAAGACCACGTCGAGAAAGTCAAAGACGTCCTCAAAGTGGGTCAAGAAGTGGAAGCCCGCGTCATCAAAATCGACAAAGTCGAGCGCCGCATCGGACTTTCGATCAAGGCAGCCAATTACTCGATGGAAGACCTCAAGAAGGAAAGCGAAGCCTTCGATGGTCTCCGTCCGGGCGAGGACATGGTTGGATTGGCTCAGGCATTCCAAGTGGCTCAGGACGAATACCGTCCCGGCGAAACCAAGAAAAAGTAGCACGAACCGCAGAACACGCGTAACTTACAAATTATATGAGCAAACCGGAAATCACAGCCTACCTGAAAACCCAATGCGGTTGGAGCAAAGGCATTCGTGCCGTACTCGCAAAATACGACTTGAGTTACACGGACAAAGACATCATCCAAAACCCGGCCTTCCGCTGGGAAATGGAGCAAAAAAGCGGCCAACCGCTTTCACCGTGCGTGGAAGTGAATGGCGTGATGGTTGCCGATATCAGCGGAGAAGAACTCGAGCAGTATCTGGTCGAGAATTCTCTGGTCGGTGATAGCGCCAAGGCGACCGATGTCCCACTCAACGCCCCATGTTCTGATGAGGAACACGCGGCAATGGTCAATATGAAGGTGTAGGCCACTTATAATTCGTTAAAACTTAACAGGCCGCCTCGGAGTCATTTCCAGGGCGGTCTTTTTTTGTTCGGACGGCTACATTACCGTTGTCTGATTGGGTGATTGGCCAGTAGGGGTTGCCCCTTGGGTTACCATGTGGGGAATGACACCGATTGATTACACGATTGTGGGAGCGTATCTGCTGGGCTTGTTGATCGCGGGAGCGGTGCTGGCCCGCCGTGCAGGGAAGGGCACCGAGGCTTATTTTCTTGGCGAGAACCGAATGCCTTGGTGGGCGCTGGGTGCATCTGGAATGTCGAGTAACCTGGATGCAGCGGGGACGATGACCATCATCACGCTGATCTACGTCTTTGGGTTGCACGGGTTTTTTATCGAAATGCGGGGTGGTGTCGTGCTGCCCATTGCGGTGTTTCTTGCGTTCATGGGAAAATGGCATCAGCGCAGCGCGGTGATGACGACGGCGGAGTGGATGGAGTTTCGCTTTGGGGCAGGCGCCGCGGGGAAAGCGGCGAGGGGACTTGCCGCATTGACTTATCTCGTCATCACCATCGGCATGGTAGTTTTCTTCCTGGCGGCAGCCGGGAAATTTGTTTCCGCATTCCTGCCGTTCGACGAGCAAACCTGCGCGATTGCGATGGCGACGGTGGCTTTGCTTTACACGA
Source organism: Terrimicrobiaceae bacterium (assembly GCA_041689405.1). Taxonomy (GTDB): domain Bacteria; phylum Verrucomicrobiota; class Verrucomicrobiia; order Chthoniobacterales; family JAATET01; genus JBDNGG01. The sequence goes on from JBDNGG010000096.1 coordinate 2,961, forward strand.
TGGCAAGCGGGATCTACGGCGTCGTCTGGACAGACGTCATACAGGCAGTGCTCATTGCCGGCGCGGCAATTTACGTCGCGGTGCAGGGGTGGTCGCTGGTGAACCCCGAGTTGCTTGCTGCCTGGCCGGGAAGCCAGTGGAATACGGCGATTCCGGTATTTTACGATAAGGCTCTGGGCGCCTACGAATGGTTCGGCATTTTCCTGCTGGCATGGGTTGGAAAAGGCCTGCTGGAGGGCCTCGGAGGAAGCGGCGGCTCGGCTTATATGGCTCAGCGGTATTATGCCGCGGCCGATGAAGTCTCGTGCCGCAAACTGTCGATGTTATGGACCGTGCTTTTTGCGTTCCGCTGGCCCATGGTGCTTGGATTCACGCTCATCGCGATCCACCTCGGTATCGGAACCGAAGATGCAGAGACGATATTGCCTCAAGTGCTCGGGTCGGAATTTTTCCCTCCGGGGATGCGAGGACTGGTAATCGCAGCGATCTTGGCGGCATCGATGTCAACGTTTGACAGCACGATTAATGCGGGTGCGTCGTATCTCGTGAAAGACGTGCTTTGTTTGCTCCGCCCATCGACTTCGGATCGCGCACAGATGCTTGCCTCCTATCTGGCTTCCGCCCTCATCGTGGTGGTCGGACTGGTTCTGGCACTCTCAGTGACCGGATCCATTCTTGAGGTGTGGGTGATTATCGTGATTCAGCTATTTCCGGCATTCCTGGTGCCATTTGCCCTGCGGTGGTTCTGGGGCCGATTCAACGGGTTTGGGTTCAGCGTCGGCATTGTTTTTGGATTTGCTGCATCGACGACGCTTTGGATTTTCGGCGAGCGCCTGGGTTGGAACGAAGTAGTCACGCTCCTCTCGATCATTGGTGTATCCCTGCTTGGCTGCCTCCTCGGGACGTCCGTGACTACGCCCACACCCGATGAGGTGAAGCGCAAATTCTATGATCAGGTGCATCCCTTCGGATGGTGGCCAAAGGATTGGAAAGTTCCCCATCGCGAGGAACACCGACGGGACGGTGTCCGGTTGGTCGTGGCCGTTATTTGGCAAACGGTCACGTTTTTGTTGCCGATGCTACTCGTGCTCCGACAATATGCCGTGGTCGGTGGTCTGCTCGTTCTCTGGCTAGCGCTCAGTACGTGGATGCTCTTGAACCTCCGCAAGGTCTAGCGGAGTAGCTTGAAACGCCTGGTAAGTTGGTCAGTCTAGAACTGCCACAGCTTGCCTTCGCGGGCATCTGCAAAGACCTGCGGGCTCAGCATGTAAGCCAGAGGAGGATCGGGAAGCGTGCTGTCGTCAAGCACCGGCAGGGATTTGCCAATGGTGGCGTCCCAAGGTTGGGTGCTCGCTACGTGGATTTGGGTGCCGACGCGAACATTATCAAATACTTTCTTTGCGGTCTTCAATGGGAGGCGGACGCAGCCCCTCGTGCTCGGGTATGGTTTGATGAATCCCCAATGCATGCCGTAGGCCGGGCCGTAGAATTCCATCCAATACGTCATCGGATACCCTGCTCCAGGGCTGCTCACGCGGCGGCGGTTTGCGGTTTTTGCCCGAAGGGTATGGACGCCCGCAGGGGTGGGCGATGCGGATTTGCCAACGCTGATCGGGCTTGCAAGCAACACCTCATCACCTTCGACCAAATACAGGCGCTGGGCAGTCGTGCTCAACTTGACTTTCACGTTCGATGGGTTTTTCGGCTGCTTGACCGGCGGGTCGAACGACAGGGAATTTTGGGGTTTTCCGGTCGGGACGGTAGCACATGCGCCGAGGCCAAGTGCCACGCTGACGAGTAGTGCTGTTGAGACGATTCGCGAAAGATTAAATTTCATGTGCAGTGCAGATAGTGATGAATAAGGAATCTTTAAAAAACGGGATGTCAAGGCAAGGTAATACGCAGAGATGGCTTTTTATCTTAAGCACGATCAGGTAACTCTGTGCACGTATGAGCAAGGCATTTGAGGAATTGGATTTCCAGAACACGGTATTGGGAGAGTTGATTCTCCGGCGTCGTATGGTTCCAATGCTTGCAGACGAGGTTGTCTATGAGGTGATTCTCAATGATGAATTTCTGATGAGCAGCATGTTTCACGACGTTGAGGTTGCGCTTGCGGATCTCGGTCTTGCTGCCCTTTCTGGAAATCGTCTGGATGTCGTTGTTGGGGGTCTCGGTCTCGGCTACACGGCTGCCGCCGCCCTGGAGCATTCCTCCGTAGCCTCGTTGTATATCGTCGAGTTTCTGGAGCCGGTGATCCAATGGCATCAAAGCGGATTGGTGCCCCTTGGCCAGATTCTGAGCGCAGATCCGAGGACCCATTTTGTCGAGGGGGATTTTTTTGCGCTGTGCTCCGACAGCCGGACGGGATTTGATCCTGCGGAGCCCGGACGGAAGTTTGATGCGATTTTGTTGGATATCGACCACACACCGGAACATTGGCTCAATGACCGACACGCGGCATTTTACGCGCCGCAGGGACTGATCGAGGCGCGCCACCATTTGCGATCAGGCGGTGTGTTTGCGATGTGGGCTGATGGTGAAGCGGATACGCAGTTTCGGGATCGGCTTGCACAGGTCTTTTCTGATGTCGAAGCGTACACTGTGACATTTCCTAATCCGATCCGTGGTGATGAGTCGTGCGGCGCCGTTTATATAGGAAAAGCGTGATGCCAGCGAAACTAAAAATCCCTCCCGAGTTGCTTGCAGAGGTGCGTGCCGTCTACGACGAGTTGGCGTCGCGTCCCATGGATCGCAATTGTCAGCTTCGAACGGAATGCTGTCATTTTAAGAAGACCGGTCGCACTCCGCATCTGACTCAGGGCGAGGCATTGGTCGCCGCCAAGGCACTGCGAGCAGCGGGGCGCAAAGAAATGCCAGTGTCTCAAGATGGAGCCTGTCCAATGCTCGATCCTAGATCGATGCGATGCATGATTTACGAGGGTCGCCCATTTGGTTGCCGAACGCATTTTTGCGCGGCCGCAGGTGGCATGTTGCCGCGACACAGCGTGGTGGATCTTATTAGGCGATTGGAGAATGTGGATGCCCAACTTGGTGGAACAGGCTCTCGTGAGCTGCCTGGGGCGGTGTCTGACGCGCTTGCGGCGCTGCGGTGAATCATGATTCTAGTAGTTTTGGAATCTGACCATTGCGGGGTTGATGCGCCTTCCCGGATGCGGCATGCTTTTGCCTTCTTCTTCCAGTGGTTTTTAAATTTCCTTATTCGAATAGGCTTTCTTCACAGCGTTGAGGGGAGGGCTATCTGATTTCCGATATGCCAGGCTGTTACGTCGTATTTCATAAACAACTGGGGGATTTGCTTCTTCTCGAGCCCGCGCTAAGACGGCTGCAGGCCCATCACGGCGCCGAGATTGCTGTCTGCACTCGCGGCGGCCACGCACCGATGCTGGACCTCATGCCGGGGATGAAGCTCCAGTGGGGTCCAATGCTCCAACCCCGGACTCATCTGTATTGTTTCGACACCCTCAATAAGTCTGCCTGGAGATCATTGTTTGCACCGACAAGATCGAAAATCTGCATCATTCCTGATGCAGAGGAGCTGGCATGGTTTCACCCATGGCTCTTCGGGGATGTCGTCGTTCCCGGTCTTGGTGACAGCTATGTCGCGGAGTATTTCTGGGAAAACACGCCTGTGCCCACTACGGCGGGTTTCCGGGCGCCCAGGCTCACGCTTCCTCCTGCCGAATGGAAGCCTGCGGAAGCGCCAGATTCCCCATTCATTCTTCTGAATCCCACGTCCGGATGGCGAAGGAAAAGCTGGGTCTCCGCTGGATGGGCCGAAGTCGTACGCGCCTTACACGCAGCGGGTCTCCCGCCAATAATCATGACAAGTGCCACGAACGATTGGCAATTGGCGCAATGTGGAGAAATTGAGGCATTGTCTGCTCCGCTCGTCCGGGGTTTTACCACCCCAACCACCCTCCAGAATTACCTCTGGCTTTGTGCCAATGCGAGCATGGTCCTTTCGGTGGATGGCTCCGCAGCGCATCTGGCAGCGGCATTCGAGGTTCCCAATCTCACGCTTTTCGGACCCTCCAATCCGCGCAATTGGCATTGTCCCACCGCGACGAGCGTGGCACTGCGTGCGCCCTCCTTAGAGGACGGAAAGCACAAAATGCGCCTGCTTCCGCCGTCGGCTGTGACGTCGGCTGCGCTCGATCTTTGGAAGCGCAGCCGCTAAGGCGAAGCCCGAAATATCCGCGCGTATGCCCGGTGAAGATCGTCGAGCACGCTGTAGAGGCACGGGATCAGAATCATCGTAATTAGCGAGGCAAAGCTCAGTCCAAAAATGATCGCCTGGGCCATCGGCGCAAGAAACTGCTCCTGTCCACTGCTCACAAATGCGAGATTGCTGAGTCCCGCTACCGTGGTCGCGGTCGTGAGAAACACAGGACGGAAACGCACCCGACCACTGAGAATAATTGATCGCCAGCGCGCTATAGGCCTCATGAGGAGCGGTTGATGTCGTGGGTTGTCATCGTCATCATGTGCCACGGTGTGCCGGCATCGATTGATGAAGTCCACAAATACCACCGAGTTATTTACCACGATTCCAGCCAATGCGACGGTTCCCATGAGGGACATCAGCCCGATGGGAAGTCCCATAATCATCAGTCCGAGAACCACACCGACGATCCCAAAGGGAATCACGGACATAATCACCACGGGTTGCAGGAAAGAATTCGTGATCACCGCAAGTAGCGCGTAAATGAGGAGCAATGCGACAATGCTGGCAAATTTCATTGCTTCCAGGCTCTTCTCAGTGTCCTCGTTTTCGCCGGTGAGTTGAACACGATATCCCGGGTGATCCTCAAGAATAGTCGGAATCCATTCCCGGAGCAGCTTATTGACGTCACTCGACGTTGTGACGCGTTCATCCACATCGGCCGACACCGTCAGAACGCGTTCAGAATTGATGCGCTTAATGCGGGAAATTCCCGACGACCGCTGGATATCGGCCACGGAGGAAAGATCGACCGCTTGGCCATCACGATTAATGATCCGATAGGCGAGAAGCATCTCTGGATCTTGTCCGTATTGCTCCGCAACCTTCACTCGCAGGACCACTTCTTCGTTGCCCCATCGCATGCGCGCCGCTTCCAATCCGCGATACCCGGCCTGCAGGGACCGCCCGACCATTGCCACATCGAGCCCGGCCCGCGCGGCCCGTGATTCATCCACGACGACACGAAACTCCGTCTTCCCTGCGGGCAGGTCATTGCCAACGTTGACGGTTCCGCGGACCTCCCGCAATCGTTCCTCGACCCGGTCGCCAATGGCCTTGAGTTCCGCAAAATCCGGTCCTTGAATCTCGACGTTTACCGCCCGCCCCACAGGTGGGCCACCTTCTTCTCGCTTTGCTGTAGCGTTGACAAATTCAGGAAACTCAACGAGGAGGCTTCTTAAGTCGCGTTCGATCACCGATGGCTTTCGTGCACGTGGATTTTCCTCATCGAGATCGATAGTGATCATCGCGAGGTTGGTTCCGTATTCGAGGGACTCATCCGTTGCATCCAACCGGGCACCAATGCGCGAGATGATTGCGACAACATCATCACCTGGGAGTTTTGCCGCGATGCGTGCTTCCAATCGCGCGATGACTTCGACGGATTGTTTTAGCGAAAAATCCGGTGGCAGTTCCGTCTTGATGATGAGTATATCAGCGAAGTCGGTAGAGAAGAGCTTGAATGGAACGACTCCCGCGCCGACCGCCGCTCCGCTCGCGATCAGGATCGCAAGGAAAATGGAGATCGCCAGATAGCGGAGCCGCAAGCAGAGGAACAATAGATGCGTATAAATCTCAATCACTCGACGGAGGCCGCCATCCACTGTCTCCTGCATCTCGGCATACGTCAGCTCGACCATGCGCGTCATGCGACGCCAGCGGCCTACCGGACGCATGGCAAGGAGTTCATTGACCGATGGCGAGCGCCGCACGAAATCGGCGATATGGCTCGGGAGAATCAGGAACGCTTGGACAAGCGAGAAAAATAACGTGGAAATGACCACCACGGGTACGATGACCAGGAATTTCCCGATGATACCTTCACCCCAGATCAATGGCAGAAATGCAGCTACCGTGGTGCTCACACTTCCCACGACCGGCCAGAGCACCTCCTGCGCACCAAGCACGGCTGCCTTTGCCGGACTCATGCCCTCCTGAATATATCGATACGCATTTTCGCTGATTACAATGGCATCATCGACGACCATGCCGAGTGCCATGATCATGGCAAATAGCGACAGGAGATTGATCGAGTATCCCCCCAGGTAGAGCACGAGAAACGTACCTGCAAACGAAATAGGGATGCCGACGGCAACCACCAAGGCGAGTCGCCAGTTCAGAAAAAGCATCAAAAGCACGGTCACCAGCAGAAGCGCCTGAACGCCGTTTTGCACAACTGTATTGATGCGGACATTGATGAAGCGTGTCGTGTCACTGAGGATCTGCGTTTCAACACCCGGCGGTAGGTCGCCGGTGCCATCAATGAAAATACGGCGACACTGCTTCACGGTATCGATTGCGTCAGCACCCTTTTTTTTGACGATCGTGAATGTGACTGCCGGCCGCATATTGGCACGGCCCATCGTGCGCTCCTCCTCGCTGCGGTCCTTGAATGTAGCGACGTCGCGCAGTAAGACGACCTGTCCATCCACGGTTTTGATAGGCACCTCGCCAAGGTCTGACGCCTCAGAAATTTCACCAATCACGCGGACCATGCGCTGGCCGCCAGCGGCATCCATGCGTCCGCCAACGAGGTTTTGATTTTTGCGGCGGACTGCATCCGACACGTTTTCGAACGAAATACCCAGCGCCTGGAGGCGGAACGGATCGACTTCGATCCACACCTCACGGCGGTCCAAGCCATCCACCAAGACCTCGGAGACGCCGGGGATGATTTTGAGCTGGCGTTGCAGTCGCTCCAGTTGCGGACGGATCTGCATGGGATCAAATGCCGCATCGTACGAGACAGTGAACGTGATCAGCGGCAGTGGGATGTCAAACGAATCGATTACCGGAGGCTCGATGCTCGCCGGGAGCTTTGGACGGGCTTTGTCCACGGCCTGACGCACTTCATTCAGGACCGGGTCCATGTCTGTGATCGATGACTCGACCTGAATGATAATGTTACTGAAATTGTCCTCAGACGTGGACTTGATCTTCTCGACGCCCCGCACGTTTGCGAGCTCCTCCTCAATGGGAACCGTGATCGTTCGCTCGATCTCCTCGGCGACGCTGGTGGTTGGATCCAGCACCGTGACCGAGATGAAATTCAGGCTGACATCCGGGAAGAGATCCAATTTTAGGCGGGTAGTCGCAGCGAGAAGCCCGGCCACGAGCACGACAATCGCGAGCAGGTTTGCCGCGACGCGGTTGCGCACACTCCATTTGGCCACCGACATAATCGACTAACGAATAATGACGCGGTCACCCGCGTTTAGGCCGGCCAACACAGGATATACGCCATCTAGCTCAGGGCCGACAGTGATGGCGACCTGTTCCGCACTACCATCAGGAAGTTGTTTCCAAACCATGCTGTTTTTTCCGATGAACCGTACTGCCATCGCGGGCACCATCGGGAGGTTTGCAAATTGGTCCACCTCGGTGCTGATAATGCCCTGCAAACCGCCGGGCAGGGGCGTTTCGGTATTGGGCAGGACTGCCTCGACGCGAAATAATCGGGTTGCCTGGTCGGCGGAGCGACTGACAAAATCCACCTTGGGAGCAAATATCCGCCCCGGTCGCGACGGTAATTGCAGATCCAACGCCTTACCCTCGGGAAAGGCACCAAGGTCGTTTTCGCTGATAAAAAACTCGATCCGTAATTGCTTCAAATCGACGACCTCAGCCACGGGCTGACTCACATTAATTGCATCTCCGATATCCACCAGTCGCGCATTGACGATGCCATCAAAGGGAGCCCGTATCGTATGCCGATCGAGGGTTTCCTGAGATTGCGCGAGTTCGGCATCTGCAATCCGGACCATTGCATATTGTGCTTGATACTGGCTGTCGGAAATTGCCCGTGTTTTTAGCAGGCGCGAGGCTTCGTCGAGCAATCGGCGTGCCTCGTCCCGACTCGCTTTCGATCGGGCCACCGCAATGCTCGCCAAGCGATCGTCGAGGTGGATGAGGGGCTGGTTTTTTGCGATGGATTGTCCGGCCTCGATCATTACCTCCACGACACGGCCAGTGACCTCTGCGGGCACATTGGCCTCCATCCATGGCTTGAGTTGGGCCGCATAGCGGCGGATCTGCGGACGGCTACCGGATTCGATCACGCTGATATTCGGCTCCGGTTGCTTCATTGCCGCCTGCTCTTCTTCATAGCGCCTTTGCTCGCGCGCAGATGCAGAAACCCTGAGCGACCCGACCACGATAAAGCCGACGACAAGCCCGAGGGCAGTGAATCCAAGAATTACGCGCTTTGTGCGCCTGCTGTAAAACATAGAGTGTTCGGAGTCTTCAAAGAGGCCCAGTTAATGCGATTAAGTGATTTGTGCAAGCGGGATTGCACGGATCGACCATCCATCCTGCGGATGGAGTGTTGGAAAAAAGCCTTCCAAACGGAAATCCGATCAAGCGCAGATTACGATTTTGATCCCATCCATGGTGACTCCGGACAACATCGCGGATATTGCGCTTTCTTAAACTTTCCATGTAATTCCATGAATCGTTTAATCAAGCGACGGCGGCCGACCGAGGAACACGCTGCGAAGACGGAATTGCACAACAAGGATGCGGCTCACAAATGCTGCCAGCATTACAACGAGTGTTAGCAAGACCACCTCGCGCACATTGAGTTCCTGCCCTTTGGATAAAATGACCAATGAATAAACCAAGCCCCAAACGAGGGCGATCTCCGGATAAATCGAGCCTTTCAGCGTTGGGATATCCGCCTGCGACCGGAGCACGTCGCGCAACACTCCCCCGCCGGCAGCGGTGAGCACAGCCATGATCGGACCCCACAGCCAAAGTGGTTCGCAACGTTGTTCCAGCGCAACGGTCACTCCTATGATTGTGAACGTCGCGAGCCCAATCGCGTCGGAGATTTCCAGGCCGCCCCGGGTGGATGCCCATCGGATCGGCTGACCGGTGGATTCCTCTGGTCGGGACTTCCCGTGAGGCGATACGAGATCCCGGATCGTGAAAAATAGAAATCCTGCGATCACGGTTCCGAGCACAATGAGTAGGAGGCTCGGAGTTTGGATGATTCCGATTGGCGAGCGCCCGCTGATTAGATCCCGCATCACTCCGCCTCCGACAGCCGGGAGAGCGGCGAGGACATATGCTCCGACGATATCGTAGCGCTCGCGCCGCGCGATGATGACCCCTGAAATCGCGAAAGCGATAGTTCCAATAAATTCGAAGACGCGGAACCAACTTGTCTTCATGGTGATCAGCAACAACTGGGGGATCAGGTAGTACCGCTTGATGCGTTTGATCTCGCCAGACGACTGCATTTCGCTGAGAGCCGTGTCAAAATCCGCCAGTATTTGCGCGGAAACATTCTTTTTGGAAAACATCAGGCTCAGGTCGGCCTCGTAAATGGGGTTAGAATTTGCCGTGATCAGATGCATTGCATTCGCGTGCGCAGCTGCACTTGCGGCCGAAAGTTGATCTGCCAGGAACGCATCCGCAGTTCCCGAAAGCAACGCATTCAGGGAGCCTGAATCGTTTTCAAAAAAGAGGATCTGCGCGCTGAACTCCGGTTGATTCAAAAGTGCCGCCACCTTTGGCCCGTAATAAAATCCCCGCATCACCGCCAGCTTGCTGCCCGCATCGAGCAGTTGTTTCAAGCGATCGACCGGGTCTTTGGACTGCCAGGCTGGAGCTTCATGTTTTCGCGTGACCAGAGCGATGGTCTCCTTGCGGTAGGGAATAGTGAACCATGCCCATGCGCGGCGCGATTCTTCCGGTGTGGCTGCCATTGCAAAATCCATGCGTCCCTCGCGAACGGCGCTGACATTCTCGTCCCAATCGACTTCGTCAAAGGTGACCCGATACCCCGCATGCTTCGCGACCGATCTCGTGATCTCGATATCCAGTCCGGACAGTCGCTCCACGCCTCCCGGAGCATTCACGCTGATTTCATAAGGTGCCTTTTCCGACCATCCGCCGCGGAGTTCATTGGGTCGCGCCGATACCACCGGGATTAACGCCAGAGAAATACATGCAACGAGGCCGAGGCGTATGGTAGAGGAAATTCCGATCAGGTAACAAAATCAGATCGGAATTCCCTTGGCAATCAGATCGCACGCGTGCGAATTCGAGTGGCCAAAATCCTCTCATTATGGAACCTTCATCGTCCAGTGCCCGTATTCCATCCAGACATGAACGTGGACCCCTTCGGACGGGTTATTGATTACTTGCGTGTGTCGGTGACGGATCGATGCAATGAGCGGTGTTTTTATTGCATGCCCGAAGGTTATAAGGGATGGAGTTGCGCACAGGATCGGCTGACTGCCGATGAGATCGTGCGTATTGTCGAGGCTGCGGCCGGGATTGGATTTCGAAAAATCCGTCTCACGGGCGGCGAACCATTGGTGCGTAAAGACATCGTCGATATCGCAACGCGGATCTGGGCGCTCCCCGGCATTGAGGCGCTCGGGCTATCGACCAATGGCACCCTATTGGCGCCGCTTGCCACGCCGCTCAAGCAGGCGGGTGTGCGGGCAATCAATGTCAGCCTCGACGCACTCGACGGGGATGTCTACCACCGGATCACCGGAAGCCAGATTACCCCTGCGCTCGATGGCATCATGGCTGCGAAGACCGCCGGATTTGAGGTCGTGAAGTTGAATTGTGTTTTGTTGCGCGGATTGAATGAAGATCAGTTGCTGCCACTGGCTGCCTTTGCGGGCGAGCATGGGTTTCCTCTACGGTTCATCGAGCTGATGCCGATGGCGGGACAATTTGACTTCGATGGACACTTTTTCCCCTTAGAAAGCGCGGTGCTGCGACTGGGAGGTTGGGGAAATCTCGACCCAGTGAATGACCGCATCGGAAATGGACCTGCGAGATATTGGCGGCACCGGCCCACGGGCGCGATGATTGGGTTGATTGGCGCGATGACAGTGCAGCATTTTTGCGAAGACTGTAATAAGCTCCGGTTGACCAGCGACGGGAAGTTGCGCCCGTGCCTCGGACGGGAAGGGGAGGTTGACTTGATGGCGTCGTTGCGGGATGGCGACTCAATCACCGACGTTTTTCAAACAGCCCTTCGCAATAAACCGGAGGACCACACGTTCCGCGACGGTTCGCAAACTGAACGACCCATGACCGCTATCGGCGGATGATCACTGTTGGTTAATCGCCGCCGAAGGCTGATTCCGCTCTCGGATCTTCAGCGTAGGTTGCCATCCAACTTGCAGCGATATCTTCGAGGCCGCTGACACTTTCCACTTTTGAGAATGCTTCGCGCAGGTGGCGCCCACCAGTCATCCCGCGACTGTAGGCCATTAACCGGGCTCTCATTCCATGGATTGCACGTGTCTCGACTCCGCCACGTCGGGGGATTTCGCTCCGGCAGTGCTCGACGATGAGTTGCCAGCGGTCGGACATCGAGGGAGGTGAAAATGACAGCCCGTCGGGGTCCATCGCTGCCTTGATTTCGGCAAAGATCCACGGATTTGTCATCGCAGCGCGCCCGATCATGAGCCCGGACACCCGCGTCTCGCGTCTGCGCCGGAGAGCATCTTCAGCCGACGCAATGTCGCCATTTCCAATCACTGGAATCGCTACTGCCTCAGCCACTGCTCCGATCACATCCCAGTCTGCGAGGCCCGTGTACCCTTGTTCTTTGGTTCGGCCGTGAACCGCGAGCCTGCGGATTCCGCATTGTTCCAGGATTCCAGCGGTGGTGGTTGCGTTGATCGTCGATGCGCTCCAGCCGATCCGGATCTTTGCTGTGACGGGCAGGGGATCCACGGCCCGGACCACCGCGCGTGCAACCCGCTCAAGTAAGGGGCAGTTCTTCAGCAGCGCTGACCCGCCCTCGCGGCTGACGACCTTATTTACCGGACACCCGAAATTAAGATCGATAAAATCCGGTCGCACCCAGTCTACTACCTGACGAGCGGCTTCGGCCAAGTGATCGGGATCTGCTCCAAAGAGTTGGACCCCGACTGGTCGTTCACCAGGTTCAAAATCCAGATACTCGCGCGTCCGCTCACTCCGATGAAAAATTCCCTCCGCTGATACGAATTCCGACGTTAGCGTGTCAGCACCACGGGTCCGGCAGATTTGGCGAAAAACCGAGTTTGTCACTCCCGCCATAGGCGCGAGGAAGAGCGGAAAAGAGTCTGTCGTCCGCATCGTGTTGGCTGTCATGGGGGCGTGGGCTCGACGGTCGCTGGCTCGGCAGCCACCTCTTGGGATACCGAAGCAGCCTCCGCGGTCGCAGCAGGTCCTCCGCCAAGCGAGTGGTTCAGTAAGTCCGAGACTTCCTTTTGCACTGCCGGGATCTGATCTAGGGACAAGTTGGGGTTTCGGAAAATGAACGTCTCCCCGGTCTTTGGATGCTCGTAGACGAGTGTCATTGCATCCTCGCTGGCGATCCCTCGCAATTGGCGTTTCCGCTCGAGCATCAGCGCCAGGATGTAAATCGTCTTGTCGTAGCGCATGTCGCCCTGTGCGATCAGGTGGCGGAGCAATGCCTCAGCGTCGTTTTTCTGCAACGCTTCTGGCGGTGGCGGTGGTGGCGGCTCGTAGGTGCTTTTCCAAAATGAGAACGGCTGGATGTTGTCGTTCCGCACCAACCACGATTCCTCCGACAGATCCTCCCGGCGATATGCATCCCCATCGCGGAATAGGAGTGTGTAAAAACTGTCGCCTTCGACAAATTCCTTGCCGGTGCGCGAGCAGTGGTGCGAACGGCTTTTAATTTCCCAGTCAGCTTGCATCGTAGTTTATCCGAAGATCTTGAGTGATGGCAGGTCGCGGCTCGTGGATCGAAACCATAGAAGCATCAGTCCCACCAAAAAAAAGAGTGCCGATGGAGCCCATGCTGCGACTATTGGAGAAATCGCCCCGCCCTTGCCAAAGGCAATCGCCAGCGCAGTGGTAAAGACGAACAAAAAGAAAAGTGAAATAGCCGTCGCCACTCCGCCCAAAATTCCGCTTCGGGAGTAAACGATGCCCATAGGCGCTGCGAGGAAGACGACCACGAGACACGCCCACGGGAGCGCAAATCGATAGTATAAATTCGTTCGAAATGGAGCCAGACGGTCCTCGGGTAAATCCGCGTTAAACTTCAAGTAGTCCCGCAACTCAGGCACGGACAGGTAATCGGAGTTCATGAGGGAACTCGCAATCCTCCATGGTGTCTCCGAATACGTGGAGATCTTCGATTCCGGAGCGAACTGGGTATCAATGATGTCGCCTTTTTCATCCATCTTGATCATTTTCACGTTCTCCATCGTCCACGTGTGCGTGGCCTCGTCGTAGATCGCATAAGTTCCATAGATCTGAGCAACGATCTCACCCTTCATATTTTGCTGGATGATTTGAAAATCATTGATCGTTTGGCGATCCGGGCGAATCAATCGCATAAACCAGGTGCGCTGATTCTCGCGGTTGCGAAACAGGTGGCCTTTGATTGACGCCTCCCGCTTCTCGCCACGGGTCAGCTCGCGCTGCATCTCTTTTTTGGTTTTTGCTGCTCGTGGTGCGCCTTCATAGTTAAAGTATGCTGATGTCCCGACCAATAAGAGACCAACCACAAACAATGGCATCAGCACCCGTGTGACACTCCGCCCTGCGCCAAGCATTGAGATGATCTCGTTGGATCGCGACATCTGGGTCAGCGAATAGAGGAGTGCCAGCAATTGCCCGATCGGCAGGCTAATCACAACGATCTCCGGGATCTGACTCAGGTAAAACTCCATAATGAAGCTCATGGGCGCTTTCGCCTCAATGAAATCCGGCCCGTTGTCGCTTAGATCAAAAACAAGCCAGATCGCAATGAACCCAAAGAAACAATAGAGGAACGGGACAAAAAACTTTTTGAGAACGTATCGGTCAAGAATGGTCATGCAGGCGTCGGTGCCGCTGCATCGGTGATGCAGCGATAATTTGTGACTATTGCCGCGTGTCGCGTGGCATTCAACGTCAAAAACAACCCCGCCCGATAATTACTCCGTAGGTCAGGGGGCTCGGGGTGCAATCAGGTCAAACCCAAGATCCAGCCTTCCAATTGTGCCTGCGTGCGTTCGGCGGCTCGCAATTCCGGCTGAAAGTAATCTGCCAGCGTTCCATCCGCGTCGCGCTCCTGCATCCATCGGGCGGCGCTGTAGGCGTCGTGCTGGTGGGGATTGCGATCATTGCTTGGGAATGTTCGGCTCCACAAGGAAGGATAGACTTCAGCGATGACTGTTCGGCCCGGTGGCGGTGTCCAGCCGTCGAACGGCCAGAAATGCACGCGCCTGCCGAGTTGGTTGCGGAGGTAGCGCAGCCACGGCAGGCCGGCGTGCGTGGACTTCGCCACGCTGCCCTGCACGTCAAAGTGGAAAACAGATTTTGCCCGGCTCCGCTCCTCTGTCATTCGGCGCCAGCGCGAACTCCCGGTGCGCGAGGCACCATCGCCACGCGTGCCATCACGAATGAATTCGACATACATATTATCGCTATCGGTCGGCCAATGGTGCTGGAAGTCGTCTAGAAAATTTGGCCAATCGGGCGGGATGTGGTGGACCTCGAAGTAGCGCAGCGGAAACGAAAACCCATGGTCGATGCCGACCAGGGCAGGCGGCCCATCGCGAAGTTCAGTGGCCAGCCATTCGGCCAGACCCCGGCGCGTCCAGTATTTGCGCGGACTGGGCGGGGGTGGAACCTCGGTTGGCAGACCAGCGGGCGTGGCCTCGTACAGGCGCAGGCCCTTCAAGCTGCTGGTGGGAGTCTCCGCTCCGGAGTAATCAACTCC
>JBDNGG010000097.1:0-9824 GCA_041689405.1 Terrimicrobiaceae bacterium
CCACTGTTTCCGAACGGAACCATTTTATCAATACCGACAACCAAATCGTCATCTGCGAGGACGTTTCCCGCCAGGCAGACTGCGAGAAGGAAGATGGGAGCCAGCATCGAAAGGCCTACCAGGAATAATAAACCGAGTAGGTGACCTTGCGTTCCTCTCCGGGCTTCAAGGCCACACGAAATTCAATCTCGTCGGACTTGAGTTCGAGGAATGTGTCGGACTTTTCCGTGATCTCCCAATTTGTCCAGCGGAACAAGTGCTCCACGACGCGGATTTCGACCGGTTCTTTTTTTCGATTGCGCAGGGTAATCTCGAAGGACTCCCGTGCCCAGTTGTTCGAGGAGTCCACTTTGAAGGCCGTCCGCTTGCGCTCGCCGACTAGGTCGAAGGAATCCCCGGTGTATATGCGAACAGTCTCCTCCGCTGGAGTGTGGTCAATCCGGTTCTCACCTGTAAATTGCAGGGTTCCATCCGCGTCCCTTCGATAAAACCGAACCCGCCCGGCCGGGAGCGGAATTCCCAGCTTGTTAGTCTTTGTGTTTTTGAATTCCCGCATGACCGCGACTTTGGACTGGCTCTGACTTCCAAATTCCTCATTCGTGCGGCGGTAGCGGGTATCGGACCGCCAGAATTGATTCCAATCGATCATGACGCCGTCATAGACATACAGAATATCAGACGCCACCCCTGTCGCACGAACGAACTCGACCTGCTTGGTTTCGCGATCCCGGAGCGTGGTTTTGCGCTCCAATGTGTAGAGGTGGTATTCATCAAAAGCCTGCTGGGTGACAGCAGGCTCCGAGGCTGGAGCTGGCATCTGGCGGGCCCTGGAATGTCTATCGCCAATATTACCAGCCGCCCCCTGGGGCGGGAGTTTGTTCACGTCCCCGGCCATAAGCTGGATCTTTGCCTCCGCAAAATCCCGACCGCTTTGGTTGTCGAGCGTCACCCAACCGACAATGTCGAGGAGGTCGCCCTTCTCCGGAGCCACGACATTGTAACTGGCCTCCCATGACATCCCCCCGGTGATATAACTCAACTCGGCATCAAACTTTGAGGCCTTGGCTGCTTCGATCTTCCAATTCAATTGCGGCTTAAGAATCGTTTCATCCCCGAGAGACGGAAAAACGGGTTGACCGGGAAGCCCGAAACGGATCGTCCCGTCCATTTCAATGATAGGCTGGCCCGCGCTACCGTAGCCCGGATTCGCCATCGCCATCTGCGTCATCGCATACTGGTTCCCGTAGCGCTGCATCGCCTGCCCTCCATGCGCCACATAACCACTGCGGATGATTTTTCCTGGCACCGTGCGGTCCGGCTTGGTGGGCTCCCTGATAAAAAAATCGATGGTCTTGCCCTCAAAAATGGAAAGCAACAACTCCTGCGTCACCGGATCGTTTCGGTAGTTCTGTTCGAGGATGTTCAGCGGTTGCCCGTCACGCGGATTCCGCAGAACGACGGAGTCCGGCTCCAGGTGATAGGTGGCCCCATCATAAGCCACAGCATTCAGGCCCGTCGTCAGCTCGATTGGAACGATATCCCTCACGACCGCAAAATTCCGATTGTAAATCGTAAGCCCCGGACCTGCGACAAGCAAACCGGGAAGACCCAGAAGAAGAAGAAGAACTGTAGGCACAGGGGCAGATTTAGCTGCTAAGTATCGTGATGTCAAACGAACGACAGAGCGCCTGCGAGAGCCGATCCATTTCGTTCAGATTCGGCCCTTATTTCATTGCGGGGAAACTTCGGGTCAGGCTGTAAAATGTTACATGCGGCGGATTCTTCCGTAGGAAATAATTCGAGGGCATTGCACGTATCCATTCGGTATTGTCAGTTGGCGTTGGCCAGATAGGCTGCGGTTCCAACTCATTTTTATGTCCGAGAAGTCCGCCATTTCCCCACGCCGCCAGGAAGATTTTCCTGAGTGGTATCAGCAAGTGATCAAAGCCGCCGAGCTCGCGGAGAACTCCGAAGTTCGCGGGTGCATGGTGATCAAGCCCTGGGGCTACGCGCTGTGGGAGCGGATGCAAGCGGTGCTGGATGGCATGTTCAAGGCGACCGGCCACAGCAATGCGTACTTCCCGCTTTTTATTCCGCTCGGGCATTTGCAAAAAGAAGCAGACCACGTGGAGGGATTTGCAACGGAGTGTGCTGTGGTTACCCATCATCGCCTTGAAAAGGTGGACGGTAAACTGGTGCCCGCCGGTCCGTTGAGTGAGCCGCTCATTGTTCGACCCACGTCGGAAACGATCATTGGTGCCACGTATGCCAAATGGGTGTCGTCCTATCGCGACCTGCCGATTTTGATTAATCAGTGGGCCAACGTGGTGCGTTGGGAATTGCGGCCGCGGTTATTTCTACGGACCACGGAATTCCTCTGGCAGGAAGGCCACACCGCGCATGAGACCGAGGCTGAGGCGATTGCCGAGACCGAGCAAATGCTGGGAGTTTACGAGACATTTGCTCGTGAGTATCTCGCGATTCCCGTGCTGACGGGCGAAAAATCCGAGAGCGAGCGATTCCCCGGGGCGGTCCGCACGTATTGCATCGAGGCTATGGTGCAAGACCTCAAGGCGATTCAGGCAGGCACCTCGCACTTTCTCGGACAGAACTTTGCCAAGGCATCGGGCATCCAATTTCAAGGCCGCGATGGAAAAGTGCATCACGCATGGACGACGAGTTGGGGAGTCAGCACGCGCCTGATTGGCACCTTGATCATGGCGCATGGAGATGACGACGGACTCGTGCTGCCCCCACGGATTGCCGCTTCGCAGGTCGTGATCATCCCCGTGACTCCCAAACCTGAGAGTCGGGATGCAGTGATCGCTGCGGCGCAGGCTCTGGCTGCGGAATTGCGTGCGACGACGTATGCCGGCGAGGCGGTGCGTGTGGAAGTGGATATGCGCGACATCGGTGGCGGGACCAAAAGCTGGGCCTGGATCAAGCGTGGTGCGCCGGTGCGCATCGAGATCGGCCCGCGGGATTTGGAGCAGGGCACGGTCGCTGTGGCCCGGAGAGACCGTGGACCAAAAGAAAAGCAGTTTCTGCCGATGGCGGACGCGGTGTCTGCGGTGCCGACGATGTTAGACGAGATCCAGTCTGGGTTGCTGGAGCGCGCAACGGCCTTTCGCGATGCCAATACACGCGTGATTGAATCCAAGGAGGATTTCTACGCTTGGTTCACTCCGCAGAATGCTGAAAAACCTGAGATCCATGGGGGATTTGCTCTGGCTCACTGGAATGGCAGTGCCGAAGTCGAAGCGATGATTAAGGCTGACCTCAAAGTTACGATCCGTTGCATCCCCGCACAGGGAGATAAGACACCCGGCACCTGTATCTTTTCTGGAGAGCCAAGTAATCAGCGCGTCGTTTTTGCCAAGTCCTATTGAGGCGCCGCCCTGAAATGATCCGCATTTACACCTACGCTAAATGCGATACCTGCCGCAGAGCGGTCCGGTTCCTCCGTGACGCGGGCGTGGTGTTTGAAGAAATCCCCATTCGGGAGCAGCCGCCCAGCCTGCCGGAGCTTTGGGATGCGCTGGCTGGCGTGGATGGAAACCTCCGCGCGCTTTTTAACACGAGCGGGAGGGACTATCGGGCCATGGGGCTCGGTGAGAAGCTTGCCGCCATGAGCGATGAGGAAGCATTGAATCTCCTCGCATCGCATGGAAACTTGGTGAAACGACCATTTCTGCTTGGTCTTGGCAGTCCCCGCGCCGGGTTTCGTGCCGTCGAGTGGACGGCAGCTCTCGAAAGCTACGCGCGGTTCTGATCGCAATCGAGCGTCGTTTGGTGCACCGTCGGGTGCTTCGAGAGCTTGTCTAACGCTTCTGCGAGCAGCGATAGGCCAGGTTCCATGCGATGCCATGTCGATGCCCCGGAAGGATGAGGCAGCGGGAGCAATTCGAGGGAATGTCCTGCGACAGTCACTGGCAAAATCCTGCCAACCACATCGACAAGCTTTTCGAACGGAAAAAACTGGGCGATGGCAAGTTTACCCACGGCAACGATGAGGTCGGGTTCGAGGAGCTGGATTTCAGCAAGCAACCAGCGGGAGCAGTTTTGAATCTCTTGGCTATCCGGAACGCGATCTCCGCCCTTGGGGTTCTTGCCAGGAAAGCATCGGCAAACGGCTGCGAAATATACCCGCTCTCGTGTCTCGGATTCGTCCCATCCGGTGGCCCGATGGATCCATCGAAATAACGTCTTCCCAGCAGTCCACGCAAAGGGTCTGCCTAGGATCGGTTCTTTGTCACCCGGAGCTTGTCCGACGAGCAGGATGCGGCTGCGCACGGCTTTGCCGATTACCACTGGGGGGTGCATAGCCGGGCACAGCCGACAGGATTTCAGCCGAGCCAAATGCGAAGCGAGTGCCGAATCGATATTGTCCACTTATTCGCCGAGGTTTTTTACCAACACGCTCGAAGTCAGAGCTTTTTATCTGCTGTACTCACCGGGAAATCATCGGTGCGAAATGGAGATGCAGGCAGCGCTTCTCCATTGTAAAGGTTGCACGTGGGGTTGTCTGACCAGGCATATCTCACGGCGATGGGGTTTGCTACCTCCTTGGATGAAACGACGACCGTGTTCCCGTCGATTATGGCGTCCGCCCAGACCCAGTTTTTGTCTTCGCCACAAATTGCGAAACCTTCGAGCTCGCTCGTTGGGCTGTTTCGAACCAAGGGGGCGGTTACCCTCTTCGTCCGATTGACGTCGTGAGTCTCGCCCAGTGGTTTGGCAACAAGGCCGCCATCGGTATGTCTGAAACTCAATGTGACCTTCCCGTCTTTGGAGGCCATCGATTCGTAGACAGGTCCAGAATATACGATGTCCTTGCCATAATCCTGCGCCAGAGCGATTGTTGCGAGGCGTTCGCCTGCATCTTTTTTGTTGATCGGATGGATGTCCCCGGCTTCACCGATGTCGATGAGCACAGCTTGTCCGGTGTTGGGAAGCGACAGTGTCGCGGATTGTGCATCCCGCAATTCGGCCCAATTGCTTTCGTCAGGCTTACTGGTTTTCTCCTTAAAGTTTGCGAGCTGGCAGAAATAGAACGGCAGGCTCTCATTAGCCCATTTTTTCCTCCAATCGCTGATGAGCAGAGGAAATGCTACCCGATACTGGTAGGCGCGGCTGGAGTTGGATTCTCCTTGATACCAAATGACTCCACTAATTGCGTAAGGAATGAGCGGGTGGATCATTCCGTTAAAGAGGAAGCTGGGTATGCTCTGTGGTCGCGGAACATCTGCCGGAGGCGACGGGGCCGCGGCAAGCGTTGCAGCATCCAGCGGCTCAAATTCGATCTCCGTCTTGGCAAGCCACTCTCCGCTCAAGGGTTGTCCTGCTGCTGTAGCGCCTGCAAGAATGTTCGCGGGAGATACCGGTTGATAGAGCCGAATCGCGAGTACGTTGGTGCCGGCCTTCACTTCACTCGCGGGGACGGTGTATGGACCGCCGCGGCGAACGAAGTTTGGGTGGCCTGTTTCATAGTCCGTCGCGGCAAGCAGTGTGCCGTTCCAATACACGCTTGCGTAGCCGTCTATCGGCAGGATCAAGGGGACAGAATCGGGTTTATCCGGGAAGGTTAGTTCCTTACGGAGCCAGACCGTACCCCCATCGGGGAATCCCTTGCCGCGGACTACTCCGGGAATTTGAATGGGTATCCAATCCTGAGTTGAGACATCGATACCCGCGTAGGTCGCTGCATCCGGCTGCTGCACATCTGCTCGTTTGTGTTTCTTAAGCCAAGCTTCAAAATCGGCATTAAACGACGCTCGGAGTTGTGGGTAGTCGGCCACACTTTTCCAGATCCGTTCGCTTGCTTCCTTCAGATCCGGGGCCGTCCCGAGCGCCTCTTTGCTCGTCCATGCTTCGGAAGGCGTGCCTCCGAACGCTGAATGGATCACTCCGACAGGCACCCGAAGTTCATTTTGGATGCGCTTTGCAAAATAATACGCGACGGCACTGAATTGGCCCGATGTCTCCGTGGAGGCAATGACCCAGGCCCCTTGCACGTCACTTGCGGGGCTGCTTGAAGTCGTTCGTTTTACTTGGAACTCACGCAGCAGAGGGTTGGCGGAGACCGCAATCTCGGCGTCGGCGTCAGCAGTTTTATTGAGTGACCACTCCATGTTCGACTGACCCGATGCAAGCCAGACTTCTCCGACGACCACATCCTTGATGACCAGTTTGTTATTTCCGGAGATCGTCATCTCAAATGGCCCCGGTCCGGAATCTCCTAAATTCAGGGCCGTCTTCCAGTTCCCGTCGGCATCAGCAGTTGTGGTGAGTGTCTGGGTTCCCAGCGTTATTGTCACCGATTCGCCGGGATCAGCTTTGCCCCAGATCGGCACCTGCCCGGTTTTTTCCAGAACCATGTGGTCGGAAATGATGGCCGGCAGCGTGATATCGGCGTGGACGAGTGGGAGCCACGCGAGGACTATCGAGATCGGGGAGAACCAGGGAAGTGCCTTCATTGCATCGATCACACGCGTGCCGAACTGGTTAATCAACTAAAAATGTGCAAACGTGTCCGCGTTACGCGACATGGGATACGCGATGCGAGACTTCGCCTCGACGAATTGCCGCTTGTCGCTATGGTTTCGGCGACCATGCAAGTGATGAAGGAAAAAATCTTCCCCCCGCCACGGATTGATCGGATTGTCGAAGTCCGAGGGTATGGCGTTGGGATGGGAGTGAGTCGCGGATTTGGGGGATCAATGCAGGGCTTGATGATAGTAAAATCGAGCCGACGTGTGCGCGCCAGAAATGGGTAATTTTTTGGAATGCGATTGACGATACTAGCTGTGGCGCTTTTTTTTGGTGTCTTCTCTCAAGCGATTGCAATGACGTGGAACGTCGTAAGAATCGACGGGCGACGTTATGTGCCCGTTGCAGATGTGGTTCGTTTTTATGGCTTAAAAACCCAGGTGTCCACGGCCAAGGAGTTCACGATTGCTGTCTCGGGGCGCAGAATCCAAGGGCGCAGTGGAAGCCGGGAGGTCCTGATCAATGGGGTGAAATACATCCTTTGTTTTCCGCTCAAGAGTTACAAAGGCACGTGTTATCTGTCCGCCATGGATGTCACTAAAATCATAGAACCTGTGTTGCGGCCGGGGAGAATTAAATCGCAGGTGCCTCTGCGCACGGTCGTGCTGGACGCTGGCCACGGCGGGCACGACAGTGGCGCCGTGGGACCGATGGGACGCGAAAAAGCGTATGCGCTCGACGTGGCGCTTCGCGCTCGAGCGTTGCTGATCAAAGCGGGGTATAATGTGAAAATGACGCGGACCACGGACGTTTTTATTCCGCTTCATGAGCGCTCCGCATTCGCAAACAAATTTGCCGACGGGGTGATGGTCAGCATCCACTTTAACAAGAGCAAAACGGCGGGCGGAACGGGAATTGAGACCTTCGCACTGGCGCCGCGAGGGGTGCCATCAATGGACGAGGCAAATTTGAGCTACAGCGACTTCAAGGAGAATCCGGGGAATAAGCGCGACGGGGAAAATATTGCGCTGGCAGCAGCGATCCACTCGGCGATGGTGCGGCAGCTTCCGGTGCCGGATCGCGGTATCAAGCGGGCTCGCTTTCATGTGGTTCGCGCAAGCCGCATCCCGGCGGTGTTACTTGAGGGAGGCTTTATGAATCATCCCAAAGATTCCCGTCTCATCGCAAACCCGGAATACCGGCAGCGGATGGCGTTGTCGATTTTTCAAGGTATCGAAGCATACAAGCGGGCATTTAACCCCTCGGGCCCGCCACCGAGCCTCATTGTGAGCGGAGATCAGCCGAGCTCGATTCCGGATTTGGATCCGCCGCCGGACTCAACTCCAGAAGCTACACCCACCCCAATGCTGGAGATCAAACCACTACCCGATAATTGGCATCTGGGATATCCTCCAGGTAAGAAAACGGTGCATTCCAATGAGGAATCTGATGCCGAGGGTGCCGGGCATCACGAGGATACTCCCGGAACCTCGCCCGATGAGCCGGAAATGGAAGAACCCGCTTTCCGAAAAACAACAGAATCCGGAGTGCGACCTTTGCCACGCCGTTGGGATATTGGTTATCCCCCTGGCAAAAAACCGTCAGTCCCATGAAGTCTGGGAACCGGCGGTTTTGCCAAGGTCGTGTGGTGTGGGGGCTAAATCCGCTCGCCCGTGGCGGTGTCGAAAAGGTGAATTTTTTCGCAGTTCACACCGAACCGCAGGCGTCTGCCGACATAGCTCTGATCGAGCGCGGCATGGCTGCGGCTGATCATCGAATGTTGGCCAGACGTGATGTAGAGGTATGTTTCTGCGCCCATCGGCTCGACGAGTTCCACGACCGCTTGGAATGAAGCTGCGGACGGTGCGTTGTCATCAAAGATAGCATCACAATCTTCAGGACGAATTCCTAGCGTGAGGTCTTTTCCGATCGATGTCGCAAATCCTGGCCGGACACCGAGGTTCAGTTCGATGCTGCCACTGCCGCTTTCTTTGAATGTAACCCTGTCGCCGTTCTTGTGCAAAGTCCCCGCGAGAAGATTCATTTGAGGGGATCCAAGGAAACTAGCCACAAAGGCGTTCTGCGGGTTGTGGTAGAGGTGCAAAGGAGCGTCGGCTTGCTGCACGAGGCCGTCTTTCATGACCACGATCCTTGTTCCCATTGTCATTGCTTCCACCTGATCGTGGGTCACGTAAATCATCGTGGCTTGGAGGCGTTGGTGAAGTTTGGTGATTTCGGTGCGCATCTGGACGCGCATTTTGGCATCTAGATTCGATAGCGGTTCGTCGAAAAGGAAGACCTTGGGTTGCCGCACGATGGCGCGGCCGACGGCCACACGTTGGCGTTGTCCGCCGGAGAGCGCCTTGGGCTTGCGGTCGAGATAGGATTCGATCCCCAGAATACCCGCCGCATCGGTTACCCGCCGCTTGATCTCATCTTTTGGAACTTTGCGGAGCTTGAGGCCAAACGCCATGTTGTCGTAGACACTCATGTGCGGATAGAGAGCGTAGTTCTGAAAAACCATCGCAATGTCCCGGTCTTTGGGTGGGACGTCGTTGATACGGCGATCATCAATGAATACGTCACCGCGCGAAATTTCTTCGAGTCCGGCAATCATGCGAAGCGTGGTGGACTTTCCGCATCCGGACGGGCCCACGAAAACGATGAATTCACGGTCTTTGATGTCGAGGCAGAAATCCGTGACGGCCACTATGGGCGCACCTTTGTCGGATGGATATTCCTTGTAAACGTGTTGCAGCGATACGGTTGCCATATGGGGTAATAATTTACTGAGGTTTGGTGCCCTGGGATTTATGCTTTCCCGATGGGCGGTTCGGGAGGCAAGTCGGATTAAAAAGTATGGAGCGCAGACACCCGCCGTCAAGCCCTACGGGGTAGGAACCGAGGACAATCGCAATAAAAAGAAAAAATTGGTTCTTCGCTGTTTTCGGTGTGTGAGCATGTTGAGTTAAGACCCGGAGGGTCGATTATTGTGGGAGGACAACGAGCGCGCCGGGCATGAGCGGGATTTTGCGCTGTTTGCCGCCGGGTTGACTTCCGACGAGGCGAACCCGTTTTTTTCTACCATGAAGAGCATGAAGGACATGAAGGGGGAGAAGGCTGAGGAAGATTTTTTCTGAATCTTCATGTCCTTCATATTCTTCATGGTTTTAATTCTTTTCTCCTCGGTCCAAGGTGTCCGCGTCCGCGCGGATAGCCGAAGAATACGCGCCCCGTCACGGCCGGCAGGCGGCAACTAACGAAACTCGTGGCGGGGCATACTCTCTGCCAATGCAAACTGGCGACGGCTTCGGCGCAGATGAGATGCGGTTGAA
>JBDNGG010000098.1:0-17305 GCA_041689405.1 Terrimicrobiaceae bacterium
ATCCAAAAGCATTTGGGGAACTTGCGTGGATTTCCCCGAACCTGTGGGAGCCGTTAAAAGTAATCGGTTCGTTCGCGCGCAGCCGGAAAGAATGTCTTCGCTAACGTCAAATATCGGCAGTTTCGAGTTCGTCACGGAGTCATAGGTAGCGGCCATCCATTGATCCAGCGATCAGAATCTAGCTGGTCACACGAGACTCGATCTAGTAGCTTTTCGTACGAAATGAGATTCGAATTGTTTTTTGTGATCGGATTTGCCGCTGTCGCAGCATATGCGGTGGAGCCTGTGCCGTCGGGAAACTCTCTGTCGCCAGACGATATCGCGCAAGCAGTCCGGGTCGACGACATCTCTATTCCATCACCGGGAGAGTGTTTCGCCGCGATCAATAAATACGACCGCCCAGCTTGGTCGCAGTTGGTCCGGGTTCCTGCTTCCCCGACCACTACCAATCGCGCGTTGTTGGCACTACACTTGGGGACCCGCGTGGCTGACGGATTTATTGCGGTTGAGGCGCAGGATAGCCAGCGGGTAAAAAATATCGGCCGGGACATTATCAATTTGGCAAAAAGTCTCGGGATTACCCAAAGCATCCTCGCCCGCGGCAACAGCATTAGCGATTTTGCGGAGAGCAACGAATGGAATGCGCTTCGCGAAGAGCTCGACGCCACCGAAAATGAGGTGAAACTTGCCATGCGGGCGCAAAATGACAGCGATCTTGTCAGCCTCGTCACCGTAGGCGCATGGTTGCGTGGCACCCAGGCCGCGTGCGATGTGGTCGGCGGACAATACCGCGAAGATGTATCGCAAATTCTCAACCAACCTTCGGTCGTGGGCCTGCTGATCAGCAAGCTTGACGCACTTCCGGATCGGATAAAACAGGAGGCTATCGTCGGAACGACTCGCGAGGGATTGGAGCAAGTCTATGCGATTCTTGAAGGCACAAAGGGCGTCCCGGTTTCCGAGCCGTCCGTGGAGTCCATGCGGACGACCACCTCAAGATTGGTTGAGACGATTGCTCCAATCGCACCACCAACGCCTCCAGCCTCATGAATTTTCGAACCGGTTCAATCATTGGATTACTTGCTATCGCGCTCGGTTCAGCCTTGGCAGCGGAGCCTTTAGCCTCCGAGACGCCGCCCACCGCGCAGGTGACTCAGGAACCCGACACAGCCTCTGTGGCAACGCGGAGTGCCGCCCTCGATCTGGCAGGCGCATTTGCTAACGATGGATACAAAGTGCGCGACGGGTATTGGACTCAGATTATTACACCCGAAGCATCCGCGATCGTGGAGGTGAATCTTTTTGCAGGAAATGAATACTGGTTCTCAGCATCGGCGGCTCCGCAGGCACCACAGAAAATTGCAGTCACGGTATTTGACCGTGCAGGCCGCATCGTCGACCAGCAACGCTTTGATGAGGGATTTCGAGGGGCTGCGGGGTTTGAGCCGACCTCGAGTGGGCAATTTTATGTTCGCGTGCAGCTGATGGAAGGTGCGCCAACTCCAATAACCCTCGTTTACTCCTACAAATAAATTCTATGACAGAAGAAACTACCACTATTGAAAAACTCGACGACAGAGGAGTCCGACACTTCTCCATATTTCTGGACAACAAAGTTGGCGCGCTTCTGGAGGTCGTCAAACTCATCAATGAACGAAATATCATCGTTCTCGCGTTGAGCATTCAGGACTCCGCCGAAAGTTCTATCTGCCGATTTATCGTGAGCGACCCGGAGCAAGTGCAGTCGCTTTTCGATGATCAAGACATCGCATTTAATATGAGTTACGTCGTCGTCGTGGAATTAAAGGACGGCGCCCTCAGTCTCGCGCAAGTCCTCGCGTCGCTGCTCAAAGCGGAAGTCAATCTGTTGTTTAGTTACCCAATGCTCACTCGTCCCAAGGGGCGGGCGCTGCTGGCCCTTCACGTCGACGATATCGAATGCTCTACGGCCGTGTTGCGCGGGGACGGATTTCGAGTGCTCAATCAATCGGATCTGTCACGTTAACTCCATTCTGCACATACCATGATTCAAAAAACGCTTGCTGCCATTTGTGTCGGGATCACTTTCGCCTCCTCCGGATTTGCCGATATCACTATCGTCCAAAAACTGGAGACCCCAGCTGGTGATAAACTCACAGGCGACATCACCATCCACGCCACAGCCACCAAAACCCGTGTCGACATGGGGTCGGAAATGTCAACCATCTCCGATGACGAAAAAAAGAAAATCGTCACGCTCATCCACGGACAAAAGATGGCCATGGAAATGCCTGCCAATCTAATGAACCAGATGAAGGCTCAGGTAGCATCTGCTGGAACTAACGATCTGAAACCCGAATCGTTTACACCAACCGGCCGGAAAGAAAATATCAACGGATTCGAGTGTGAGGAATACACCTATTCCGTCCAAGGTCAGAAGGTCTCTTCGTGGTTCGCGAAGGAACTCCAAGAAAAGGGAGACATCGCCGCCGCCTTCAAGAACCTCGCAAAATCCTCCAATCCCATGGCTAGCTCACTGGCGCAGCTCGACGCGATGCCAGGCGTTCCCATCCGGACGATAATCGATCTCCCGGGGGGCGGATTGACAACTATCACGATCGAAAAAATTTCCACTGATAAAATCCCCTCCAGCGTGTTTGCCATACCGGCAGGCTACAAGTCCATGGGCATGCCCACCATTCCCGGGATGAATTGAAGATCTCACCCTCCCCACTCAATCATCACTTAAAATACATTTATGAAATATGTCATTGTCCTCGCCACACTAGCGCTCTTCAGCATCGCGCGAGCGGACGTTACCTTCGTGCAAAATCTCGATCTGGGAATCCCGATGGAAGATGCCGCTGACATCACCATCCGTGCGACTGCCGACAAATATCGTATCGACCTCGGGACGGATATGTCATCCATCGTGGATACCAAATCCGCTACAGTGGTCACGGTGATGCACGATGATCGAACGTTCTTTAAAATGGAGAACTACAAGAGCAGTGATTCCACCGCGCCCGCCCCGCCGCCGCTCACGCTGACGAAAACGAACCGCACCGAAACCATCGCGGGATTTCAAGCGTCGGCGTGGACCGCGGAGGCCGATGGGATGAAGTTCACTGTTTGGACCACGGATGGTTTACCCGATCAGGGTCGTTTGCTCGCCGACCTTGCCGCATTACCGCCGGAAATCGACCCATTCCATGGGATATTGCGGGGAACAAAGCTCATTGAGGGATTTCCCATTCGTCTGGAAATAATTGACGGAGATGGAGCAAAATCTACCCTAACAATCACCTCGATTTCCGGAGATCCGGTTACCTCGGATCACTTCGTGCCACCGTCCGGTTATCAATCGCTCGAGCCAGTCACTGGCCGCCCGAAGGGCTGATTTTTCCGGCTTTTAAGTCAAGACATGGTGGCCCGGTTTGTGCTGAGGCCCACTCCAACACGACTCGCCCGTGGGTTACGTGTTCGTTCAGAATGCGGTCGATGCGCTCTGGGTTGATACCACCGTACCAGACACCCTCTGGATAGATCACCAGCCAAGGTCCGCCGGAGCAAATCCGCAGGCACGCGACCTTGGATCGAAGAATGGGAATCCCCGCGCGTTGAACTGCCGCCTTCAAATGCTGCCATGCGCTCTCGCCATCCTCTGCAGCGCAACAATCCGGCCCGATGCACAGAAACAAATGCGTGGATGACGCCCGGATGGCAGAGCGTGGAAGTTTTGAATTATCGGGGAAGCTTCCCATCATCATGCACCAATATTGTCGTCCGGCTTGATTGAGCGCAACTCCCGCGTAAACTTCTTCTCGTGGCACGAATTATCGTATTGGCATGGGTGTTGACGGTATTTGCCGGATTGACCTGTTCTTTCGCGGAAACGGACAATCCTGCAGATGTCCGCTGGAAGGTCGTCCAAGGCGCCATCGCAGCCGCAAACTATGAGCTGGCGTCCGGGCACCTTGAGTGGATCGCTGAACATGGGACGCCAACGGATCGGCTCGATGCGATGATTCAACTTTCGCGAGTCCGCGAGCTATCGAATGATCTCCCTGGCGCGATTTCCGAAACTCAAGCGGCTATCGGCCGAATTGGGCCAAGCCACTTCCGTCGGAGGGAGTTGGAGACGAGACTTATCGATTTACACGTCCGGAGCGGAACACTGGCTTCGCTGGAAGCGAGAGTAGAACAAGAGACAACCGATCCATCCAACGCAACCGCAGCATGGAAATTTCTTTCTGAGGTGCGCGGGGCACTCGGCGACCACGAGGGCAGGCGTCGCGCCCTCCGGGCGGCATTCGAAAGTTCGCCCGATGATACCGGGATGGCGGGCGAGCTTGCAGAGCTGGAATCCCGACTCGGAGATCACGAGCGCGCAATTAGTATCATTTCAAAGCAGCTGGCAGCCCGACCGGACGATGTGGAGTGGACGTTGCTGCTTGGGCAGATTCACGTGCGCCGCGATTCCATCGAAGAAGCACAATCCCTGATCCAAACGCTCATCGGACGGTATCCCGAGCGGCAGGACATCAGAGATCGCGCGATCGCATTTTACGAAAAAAATCGAATGCACGCTGCGCTTCGGAGTTTGATCATTGCGCAGCGCCAAGAACCTACCGGGGCCTCTTCGTTATCGAGTGCGGTGGCACGCTGGGGAAACTCACCCCAAATGCTCACGGCGCTCGCGGAAACAGCTGATCTTTCCGGAGCTGACGAGAAAATGACTCCTGCTGACCTCTCATCTTTAGCGGAGGCTCTAGATCAAGCGGGCGACAGCGAGGCAGCGCTCAATTTCGCACAACGTGCGGTGGCGTTAGCCCCCACTCACCTGGATGCCCTCCGAGTCCTACTGGCACTGCATGGAAAAACGGGAAATTTTGACTCGGCCATTGTGGTGACAGACCAGGCAGACGGCTCGGACTCCGCACTTGCCAATACGCTCGACGCGCAGCTTTTTCAGTTGCTCAGTAGTAGCGCGACTGAAGAGGACACCGAGGAATCATCGGCATCGACGCTAGTCGCAGGGCTCATGAAACAGATCCAGCCCGGTCGTTCTTATGGGCCAGTTGTTAAGCGCCGCGAAGCGGAACTACTTGCCCGCTGGCAACAATCGGCCTCCGTTGACGATGCGATACGCTTGGCGCATTGGCAGGCGTTGCGCGAGGAACTTGAAGCGGCGTCTGCGACGGTCCGGGTCGCATTAAATACCTCACCGGAAAATCCCGCGCTTCTCGAAGTGCAGTTGGACGTCGCATTGCGGAGCGCCGATCAAACGCAGGCATTGAAAACAATTGCGAAAATCTCTGCGCTCGACCCGAGCAAGAGTGCGCACCTTCGGTCGAAACAAGCGGCGATCCTGATGGATCAAACGGATTTTGACGAAGCGCTCAGTATTTACGAATCCTTGGTTACCACCCCGGGTGCAACCTCGGAGGAGTGGATGAACTTGGCCGCTGCTCAACAGCGCACGGGTAACTACTACAGCGCCCTGGATTCCTGGATGACGGCCTTTTCCCTCGCAAGCCCGGTGGAACGGCAACAATCTCGAAACGCAATTCTAGCGGTGATTGAACGCCTCGGGCTTTGGGATCGAGGGGTCGACTTTCTGCTGGAGTATGCAGCGCGGGAATCCGACGAAGAATCAACGTGGGCAGCTCTGGATGATGCATTAAATTTTGCGGTCACACACGATCGTATCAGCTTCCTCAGCGATCGCTTGAATGTGATGCAACCGGATCGCCTATCCCAGTCGGCGATCATCATGGCTCGCGCTGGCGTTTCGCAGGCAATGGGGGATCCCCACAACGCAATGGAGCTGCTCTCCCAGGCTGCGACAGGCGGGACGGACTCCCGTTTGGTATGGGAAAAACTCCTGGATGCTGCGACTACAGCCAATGACCCGGAGCGCGCGCTGCTTGCTGCCACTGCACTTGCCCGCTCGTTTGACGATGCAGGTTCGTGGATCCAGCTTGCGAAAACGCAGGAGCTGATGAAGTCCCCGAAAGAAGCCGCTGTGTCATGGAACATCATCCGCAATCGCTTCAACCGCGATCCTGAGGCACTCGAAGCGGCAGCAGAATTTTTTGCACGCTCCGGTGAGGAAGCAGCGTCACACGCCTGCCGACTGCAAGCGGCACAGATCGACGGGGCCTCACCTGCGACCGTTTTTAAAGCGATCGAAATTGCCATCTTGAGCGGAGACCGGGCGAAGGCACTGAAGTTCTGCGAGCAGATTCTCGCATCAACCAACACCGTTGCCGGCGCTGAATTTCCGCTTCCCGGCGCGTCAGAAGTCGACCCTACTTCCGAACGACGGTCCTTCAATATTGCCATGCGTGCGCTGGGAGGATTGAGCGATCCTTTCAGCATCGCCTCGCTGCGAAAAACGGGTGAACCAGAGAGAGGTGATTTGGATGATCTCATCCGGTTAAAAACAATTCGCACCCGTGGCAACCTATCCCGCGCCGGCACAGAACGTGACACCTGGACGCAATGGTGCGAGGTCGCTGCGTCTCCACTCGAGGCCGTGTGGGGATGGTATTCGATGGGCGACACAGCTCGCGCCATGGCGGTTTTAGCACCAAGTGGAGATGAGGCGCTTGCCGGAGATCGAGAGCAGGCGTTTGCGTGGATTGGATTAAAGGGCGACCACTGCGAAGCACTCCGTGCGTGGATCGACGAGTCACCGGATACCCGGCGGAGACGATCCGAGTTCGTCTTTATGGCGCTCAGCCGATTACTGCTCAACCAGTCGCTGCCCACGGAGCGTCTCAGCGTGCTTTTTCCGGTGAATCAGGAATCCATCAGCGAGCGCTGGCAAGCGTCATGGATGCTGGCCACCCATGGCCACTTTCGATCTGCCGTTGAACTTGCCACGTCCGCCTTGCCTGTCACGACGCCGCGGTTTTTGGCGACCGGTGCGCAGACGCTGGCTTCGTGGCATCTCGTTTTGAGAGATCCTGCCAGCGCAGTTACCACGCTTTCCATAAGCGCCGTACGAAATGGCATGACTCTCGATCAACCGGCATTTCATGCATGGCGGATGCGGTGGTTGTTGGAGTCCGATTCCGGACGGGAAGTGATGATAGCCGAAATCCCCACCATCGACGACCCTGTGTTCCGGGCGGGCGCTGCGGCAATAGCTGCCGCATTAATGGCTGATACTGACGCGATACAGGAGGCGAGTGCGCAGCTTGTTTCCCAATGGCTCAACCTGGTGCCAGCGATCCCGTCCGAAGATGCGTTTGAGACAACGCTCGCATCGAGCATCGGAGCTGCACAACGATGGAATTTACCCGTCTTGGCGTGTGAACTCGCCAAAGCAGCCATGGAACTGGACCTCACGCAGGTTGCCCTCGTCGATGAAACTACTTCCGGGTGGATTCGCGACATCAAACTAATGACACTCGTTTCGAAACTACAATGCTCTCCGCCGCGCGAAGTTTCCTACTACCTGAATGAAAGCGCAGGTCTCCTATTGGATAGTGCTTCCCTCATGGCATTGGCCCGGCAACTTGAAAGTTCCGGCCATGGTGCTGCAGTCGCTGTCCTGCGGAATACGCTCCTTCAACGTGCACCTCAGGACGTGAGTAGCTTGAGCGAATTGGTGTTCGCCGTGCGACGGAAGGGGGATTTGCAGGCGGAAACGAAAATTTTGGAAGTGCTACTGGCGGATATGGCAAAGCCAACGAATTTCCCCACATATGCGGATTTTTCACTTCGCTTGGCTGAGCTGTATATGAATGCGAATCGTCCGGCTGATGCGCTGATGGTAATCGATAGAGCTCGGACATTAGCGCCATTCGATCTGCGTTTTGCAGTGGCCGCAGACTCGGCGCTGACCGCGCTCGGGATCGTCGATGCCCGGATTGAGATTTGGAAAGAGCAAGTTCCACACTATCCAGATGCGTCTGCCCAACTCATTAGGGCATTGCATGACGGGGGCCAATCGGAGGAGATTTCGCAACTTCTGGCGGAGTGGAGTCGTGCTGGAAAACCCCTCTCTTCCGAAACCCTGGTGGCGCTCACACGAGCATCTGCTGCCAGTGATCCCCGGAAGGCCATTCAGGTTCTCAAGCAACTTCAACGTCAGGGGTCGTGGGGCGCGATTGCGCAGGCGGCGATGGAATTCATCGGCACCGCGCATGCAGGGGAAGCTGTCCTGGTATTGCGGGAGGGCCTAATCCAGGCCCCGTCCCAGCAGGATCGAATGGCCTGCGCAGAGGCACTGATCCTGCTCACGGCGGGAAATCTAATCGAGGAACTGGCCACGGTAACCATCGAAATTCTTGATGCAATCTCGACCGAAGACGTCAATCTCCGGCAGCAAGCCAACGATTTGGAACGTCAGCTTGTGATGAAGAATCCGTCTTTGCGTCCATGGCTTACGGCGATTCTTGAGAAGCGCCGCGACTTGGGAGTCGGGAACGATTCAGCTTTGACTCTGCTTATCGCAATAGCTCTGGATGCGGGTGACGTGGATGCTGCGTCCGCGTTTGCGACTGAAATGCCGCCAACCGTATCTCCTTGGCAGGAGGCGGGATTGGTAACCTTGGCGCAGCGGCTATCTCAGGCAGGGGCTCATTCCGCGGCGGCCCACGTATTCGATTGCCTCTACATGAGCCAACCTGCGCAACAGCACTTTGCTTTCTTAGCAGCCACCGAATATTGGCGTGCTGGAGAGCGACACCGGAGTCGCAAACTGGTTGAGGCGTTCCAGACGATGCGGTGGTTTGATCCGGTTCTGCACTTATATTTGGCGAATTACTTCCGTGACACCGAAGACTTTGAAATGGCAGTAACGCTTTACGCCGAGATCATTGCACGAGATCCCGGCGTGGCACGACCCGAAGCATGGGCCGCGCTCGGCAAGATCTACGCCGTCTCGGGTGATACCACTAAAGCCCATTCTTACCTATCTGCCGCCTACTCCAACCCTGACTTCCAGGATCCCACTCCGATGGTTGCCTTTTTACTCGCATTGCAACCCGCGTCCGCGGTGACTCCAGAGCGTCTAATCCCAACAGCAGATCCGGGACTGAAACCCGCGATCCATCGGGCAATCATTCAGAATCGGATATCCACAGGCTCCCCCGAATCCATCGAACCGTGGCTGCTGACGGACTTCGGTCGTAGCGCGGAGGGAATGACGTTGCTCACACAACTGGCAAGTATTCCCGAATGTGAAACGATGCTTGGGGCGTTTTGGGCAAAGGCCGGTGTTGAGCTGCCTGCGAGCCGCGCTCTCGGGAGCGCGCACGCGGACTACCTCCTGAGTTGCGCACGACGGCGGGACGCAGTCCATGAAACCGCAAAGGCCCTCGAATTCTACGAATCCGCGGCAAGTGCTGCACCGTGGCGCTTTGATGCTGCCGGAATCTTTGCAGATAAACTGGCTTCTGCCGGCCTGCCAAATCAGGCCGTTCCCGTGTTAACAATGCTCTTGAAATCAGCGCCGTCGCAGCAGGATCGTGCGCTTGCCCTGGCAAGTCTCTCGAAGATTGCCTCAATCGATGGCTTGATTACTCTTCCTCCAATCAACTAGTATTGCTGTATGAAAGCTGCCACCCTAATCCTGATCGTCGTTACGACGACGGCTACGCTCTCTGCTCAGGAACAAGAAACCGGGATGCTGGAACGGATTCACAATCCCCAAATGGAATCCAACCGGATGCAGGATAAAGCGTTCAGCGGTGGGACGGGGGTTCAGGTGCGGGCCTTCAACACAGGTGAATTTCAAGGTTCTAAATCTGCCTCCGCAAGCGAGTACAAAACCAAATCGTTTCTTGGCATTCGGAACCCATGGTTTGGCAGCACCGTGCATGAGACGAGCGCTTCGATGTTTGCCAACCGCTCGGCCCGCGAAGGAGGTGATACTTTTATTTCCTCGACGTTTGCGGTGGATGCGAACTCAAATGCCAATCGCTCGGCATCGATCGACGAGCAGTTACCAAATTCTGTCAAACCACGGGAAACAGCCCTTCCATCTAAATCGCAAGGATCGGTGGATCGATTCACACAAAACCTCACTGACGATTTGAGCATTGATCAGGTCCGCGATCTACTCAACAAGGGCAAGCAAAACCGCTGAGCTGAGGCTCAGATCTTCTTTAGGATGTAAGATGCACGAGTCGTTGGAACCACTAGTTAAGTCGTGTGCCGTCGTTATTAGCGAACTTGAACTTGTAAAAAAACTCGAGGAAAACCGCCCGCTCCGAGTAAAGCTCGGAGTGGACCCGACCGCTCCCGACATTCATCTTGGGCACACGGTTGGACTCGCAAAACTGCGGCAGTTTCAAGAACTCGGACACGACGCGATCCTCATCATAGGCGATTTCACCGCCATGATCGGCGATCCCAGTG
This sequence comes from Terrimicrobiaceae bacterium, assembly GCA_041689405.1. Lineage (GTDB taxonomy): Bacteria > Verrucomicrobiota > Verrucomicrobiia > Chthoniobacterales > JAATET01 > JBDNGG01. The sequence goes on from JBDNGG010000098.1 coordinate 10,357, forward strand.
GTCGCTCTGCCACCCGCCCGCAACTCACGCATGATGAGGTAATGGCAAATGCAAAGACCTATCAGGAACAGGCGTTTAAGATTTTAGATCCTGCCCGGACGAAAGTCACATTCAACGGCGAGTGGTTTGAAATGATGACATTCGAAGAAGTGATCCGTTTAAATAGCCGGGTAACTCTGCAGCAGATGCTCCAGCGTGAAGATTTCCGTGAGCGTATGGATCAAGGCCATCCGGTGCGCGCACACGAAATCCAATATCCCATCATGCAAGGTTGGGACTCAGTGATGGTCCGCGCGGACATAGAGCTCGGTGGCACGGACCAGTTGTTCAACATCATGGTCGGCCGGGACCTTCAACGCGAAGAAAAACAAGCGCAACAAGTGGCGATGATGTTGCCGATTCTGGAGGGCCTCGATGGCGTTCAAAAAATGAGCAAAAGCCTCGGTAATTCTGTGGGTGTAACCGAGCCTGCAGATCAGATGTTCGGGAAATTAATGAGCATTCCCGATGCGGTAATGCCGAAGTTTTATGAGCTTCTGCTGGCCGACTCCCTGCCCTTAGGAATGCATCCCATGGATGCAAAAAAATCTCTCGCCAAAAGGATCGTGGCGCGCTTTCACTCCGAATCTGATGCCGCCGCAGCTCTCGAGGAATTTAACCGCCGATTCAGTCAGCGAGATCTCGGTGGAGCAGATCTCCCGGAATTCGCATTGGCCAGCGATGAGCAGGACTTAGTATCGATCGTGGTGTCGGCTTACGCGCGATGCTTTCAGATCAGTAAATCCCGAAGTGATGTCCGTCGGTTGGTTGAGCAAGGTAGTGTGCAATGGCGCGGAGAAAAAGTCCTCGACCCGAAGTCAATCCTCCCTTCCGATAGCGTTGGAGTATTGAAGCTAGATAAACTTCGCGCCGTCCGAATCGGGTAATTGTATTCATCAGAGGTTGGTTGCTCTTGGAGAATTCTTTTCTTTAGTATGCAAATAACACTTCCACCGGCCTATTTCCTTGCTCCTCTTCTCTTAGGCTTTTTTATGTCTACGGCGTTCGCAAATCCGGCAAAGATCGCCAGACGGAATTTCATCTGAAGTTTGACGGTGACGCCAACGAACCTATTTGAGCAGCGGAAAATGACAATGTCATGGGCGGCGTCTCGATCGGTGGTGCAGAGATCCGCGATGGCGTGTTGTTATTCAGTGGCGCTCTGTCGTTTGAAAACAACGGAGGGTTCGCGCAGGTCGGAATCCAGAACCTGGGTTGTGATTAGAGCGGGAAAGTGGGTATCAAACTTCGTGTTATAGGCTGCGACCGGGCTCACGAACTTCGTCTGGCCACGAATGCCCGCTACCGGGGATCATGCATCGCCTATAGCGTCGAATTTCCAACTAAACGAGGGGAATGGTCGGAGGTTAAATTACGCTTCGTTGATTTAAATCCAAGCCACTACGGCAATCCGTTGGATGGTCCACGCGCTGATCTTTCGCAGGTTGGAGAGATGAGTATTCTGATCGCAGACAAACACGAAACTCCCTTTGCACTGAAGATCGATTGGATGCAGGTGGAATAGGAGTTACGGCGCCCTTTGTGACTTCACCTCGTTCCGGCAAATTCAACAGGGCAAAAAAAAGCCGCCATCGGAAACCGATGGCGGCGAGAGTTGCAATCTTAGATTGAGGGCTGTGCTGCTGGAGCAGGCGATGATGGCTCAATAGGTGTCGATGGTGCTGGCGAAGCTTCTTGCACTGCGGTTACAGCACGAAGGGCATACTTTGCGCCATCGAGTTTGGTGATACCTTCAACCTTTTTTCCCGTGGTGCTAAACCAGACGTGGACGTTTTGGTTTTTTACTCCCAAGGTCTTGGAGATTTCCTTGACGGCGAGGCCTGCATAGCCTGCTTTCTCAAGGAGCCCGACGATTTGCCCTTTGAGATGACCGCGACGACCGGTTTTGGCCTTAGGCGCTGCCTTTTTATTGGCGGCCGATAAACTGGAAGGTTTCGGCGAATTTCCGTGGGCAACGGCAGTAAATTTTCCGTCGATGTCGGAGATTTGTTTTAGCAGAGCGACTTTTTGATCCGCGAGTTTGGCCAGTTCGCGAAGAACTTCAGGTGAGAGTGAGGTTAGATCCATAAGGAATGAGTGATATTCCACGTCTAAGCAAGTTTCAAGGGGCATTTTTAAATATTTGTTTGTGACGCTATTGGGCGACGCTGTGCGCGAGGCGCTTTTATTGATCCGTGAGAAGAGGAACTGTTGTCATCGTATAGGAACGACGGTAGGATTCATTGATGCAGACTTTTCATGAACCGATCGTATTTGAGCCCCTGCCGATGGAGCGAGTCTGGGGGGGGCGAAGGATGGAAACCACCCTTGCTAAGAATCTTCCCACGGGATCTCCAATTGGGGAATCTTGGGAATTGGTGGATCGGGAGGATGCTCAGAGTGTGGTCCACGGGGGCGAGTTAAGCGGGAGAACGCTTCATGACCTTTGGACTCATCATCGCGAGGCTGTCTTTGGACCCTTATATAAGGATCAGGCGTCCCCCCGATTTCCTGTTCTCATCAAAATTTTGGATGCAAGGGAAAGATTGTCCGTGCAAGTGCACCCACCTGCTGCACTTGCTGCTACGCTAAATGGCGAGCCAAAGACTGAAATGTGGTACCTTTTGGATGCTCAGCCTGCCGCGGCTGTCTATGCAGGATTAAAGGCGGGTGTAAGCAAAGGTGGCTTTGAAGATGCCCTTTATGGCGGGGATGTCGAGGCGTTACTGCATCGGGTGCCCGTGGCACGCGGCGATAGTATCTTTATTCCCAGCGGGCGTTTGCATGCGATTGCTGAGGGATGTCTGATTGTTGAGGTCCAGCAGAACAGCGATACGACATACAGGGTCTTCGATTGGAACCGGGTGGGATTGGATGGAAACCCGCGGGACTTGCATATCGAGCAGTCGATGATGTCCATCGATTTTGAAGATTTCGAACCGGGCTTGGATGTTCCGATCGGAGAAAGTATTGCTGCGTGTGAGTATTTCCACGTGGACAAGTGGAAGTTGAGCGCGGAGCGCCCTGCATTGGAGGGGGGGGTATTTTCCTTCTTTGCGGTCGTCACTGGTCACGTGGCCTGCGGAACGCAAGTCTTTGCGAAAGGAGAGATGTTTCTCGTGCCCGCGGGATTTGACGGCGCGACGGTGCGACCGAGTGGCGGTGGTGCAGAGCTTCTAAGGGCAACGATTCCGATTGGGGAAGGTTTTTGAGCGGATCTATCTCCTGCAGATGAAACCGATGCGCAGGTTTTTTCGGTTTATTTCTTGAGGAGGTCGCGGATTTCTTCGAGCAGCACCTCGGAGCGAGCAGGGACCGCCGGGGTTGGGTCTGGTTTAACGGTTTCTTCGCGTTTGATCCGGTTGATCACCTTAACCATCGCAAAGATGCATGCTGCGACGATTAGGAATTGGATGACGGTGTTGATGAAGTTGCCATACATGAGTATCGGTGCGGATGCGGCTTGCGCTGCTGCGATGTTTGCATAGGACTCACCATTGAGTGGCACGTAGAGTTCGGCGAAGTTGACGCCATTAGTCAGGACACCAATCGGTGGCATTACGATGTCGTTGACGAGGGAAGTTACGATTTTTCCAAAGGCGGCTCCGATGATCACACCGACCGCGAGATCGATGACGTTGCCGCGGGCGATGAATTCTTTAAACTCGTGTGCTAGTTTCATATTTTGCGATCAATCTCGGAGTAGATTGCCTGCATGGATGCTATAATTGAAGCAATCTTTTTCCGGAGTGCGGTGGGCTGGATGACTTGGGCATGATGACCCCATCCGAGGATCCAGTTTTCGAGATCAGGCGCTATAGTCACCTCCAGAGTTAAGGTGGCAGATCCATCCGGGTGGATGGTTTGCTGTTGAGAGGGATGCCAACGGCGTTCTGCGGTGAGTCGGGCTGCGAATGGGTCGAGGGCTAGAATAACCGTGGAAACTGCCCCGGATTGAAACGCGGAAAAGCTTCCAGCAAACATTTCAGCGACGGAAAAATCCGTAGGTTTTTCGAATGTCGAACCTGTTTCTTTTGCGGTGGTGATGCGTGTGAGCGCGAAGGTACGCATGGCGGCGCGATCCAGGTCGTGGGCGATCAAATACCATTGGTTTGCCAGACACCCGAGGTGGTAGGGGTGTGCGCGTCGGGACTCCGGTGTCGTCCGGTGCAAGGGGTGGTATCCGAAGGTGATTTCGTGATGCTTCAGCGTGGCGCTGGCTAGTGCTTGGAAGGTGGTTAGCTCGGCCTCGGCAAGGCCTTGGGGGCGAAACGAAATTGCTTCCGCGAGCTCGTGGATTGCAATGCCGCTGCTACCCTGCAACCCGTCTGCAAGCTTGGTGAATGCGGAATGCAGGGGTTTTTCGAATGCGGTGCCCCGATATTGCTCCACGGCTTTCTGAGCGATGAGTAGTGCCACCAACTCTCCGTCGCTCACTTGCACGGTCGGAAACTGCCGCACATGCTCGGTGTAATAAAATCCATGCCGAATGGGATGATAGGCAATGGGTAGAGCCAGTTGGTCGCGCATGAAGTCGATATCGCGCTGCACCGTTTTGCCGGAGACTTCCAGCTCGGCAGCCATGCCGGTGCAGTTGGGATACTGTTCTTTTAGGAGCAGTTTGTGCAGAGCAAGCATCCTCGCCATGGGGGGGCGTGAAGCCGCTCCGTCTGATGTCAAACGGGGACGTGATGGCTTTAAATTTTTTCCACTTTTCTTGGGCATAGGACAGTTAGTGTCCTACCCCGGTGGTCATAGTCAAGGGCGTTATGAAGACAATCACATCACTCATTAAGTCTCTGAAATCCACCCGCAGCCCGTATTATCAGCAGCTCGAGCTGCCGCTCTCGGGACGCCAATTGACTCGTAGCGAGCGCATCACGGTAACCCGTCTCCAGCGGCTCCGCGAGCGGATCTCGATGTTGTAATTCCGGTTGCCGCTACGGCATCGGATATTTTTCATATCCGAAAGATTCGCAATTGGTATCGGATTTGCTTTTTGGTATATGCATAGCTGTATGCCGATTGAATGCCGTTCCAATCTGCCTGGGGTTGTGTCCCGCGAGAGTCGCTTGTGGAATCCTGATCTGGCACCGGTGCCCATGGATCAACGCACGTGGTCGAAATGGCACATTGCGGCGCTGTGGGTCGGCATGGCGGTCTGCATTCCGACGTATCAACTTGCGAGCAGCCTGATCGCTGGCGGGATGAATTGGTGGCAGGCGGTGCTCACCGTATTGCTTGGAAATCTGATTGTGCTTGTGCCACTGGCGTTGAATGCGCGGGCAGGCACGGCGTATGGCATTCCATTTCCGGTGCTACTTCGAAGTTCGTTTGGGGTATTTGGTGCGAATATTCCGGCAATGCTGCGGGCGTTCGTGGCGTGCGGGTGGTTTGGGATTCAGACGTGGATTGGTGGCAGCGCGATCCACACGATGCTTGCGGTCGTTTTTGAGTTCGATCTCACGCAAAAGGTAGACCTCCCGGTTTTGGGCATCTCGGCGGGAGAGTTTTTGTGTTTTCTGGCATTTTGGTTTGTCAACATGGCTGTCGTGGTCCGGGGGATCGAGTGCATCCGATGGCTGGAAGCGGCGGGCGCACCCCTCTTGATAGCGATCGGTCTCGGGCTGCTCACGTGGGCGTGGTTTGCTGCGGATGGATTTGGCCCGATTCTCGCGCAGCCGTCGAAATTCCAGACATCAGCAGAATTCTGGACGGCATTTGTGCCCGGCTTAACGGCGATGGTGGGTTACTGGGCCACGCTTTCGTTGAACATTCCGGATTTCTCGCGGTTTGCAAAATCGCAAAAAGACCAAATGCTGGGGCAGGCGATCGGGTTGCCTGGGACAATGGCACTTTACGCATTTGTCGGAGTCGCGACAACGAGTGCCACCATCGTGGTTTTTGGTGAGGCGATCTGGGATCCGGTCACGCTGCTCGGGCGGTTTAAGGATCCATGGATTGTGCTTCCGGGATTGGCGGCGCTGGTGATTGCGACGCTGACCACGAATATCGCGGCGAATGTTGTGTCCCCCGCAAATGATTTTTCGAATCTGTGGCCGGGCCGCATCTCCTTCAAACTGGGCGGGGTCATCGCTGGGCTGATTGGGATCCTGATGATGCCGTGGAAATTGGTGGCGGATCCCAGTGGGTATATTTTTAAATGGCTGATTGGATACAGCGCGCTGCTGGGGCCGATTGGCGGAATCATGATCGCTGATTACTTTATTGTGCGCAGGCAAAAGCTCGATGCTGATGCACTCTACGATTCGGGAGGCGTGTATCGATTTACCCGGGGATTTTCGCTGGGTGCGCTTGCGGCGCTGGCATTGGGGATATTGCCGCATCTGCCAGGATTTCTTGTCCAGATTGATGTGCTGCCAGTGGACTCAGTGCCGCTTTTTTTCCGGGAGCTGTATAACTATTCCTGGTTCTCCGGTTTCGGAATTGCATTTGCTCTGCATCTGCTTTTCGCGAAAGTTAGAAAAAAACAAGTCCATGTATAACTCTGTTTCAATATGAGCATCCCGGAACTCCCCGCATTTGATCATACTCCCACGCCGTATCGCGGCCCGTCGCTAGAGAAGGTGCTCAGTCTGCGGAAGACCTATGTGAGCCCCGGGATATTCCATTATTACCAAAAGCCGCTCATGATTGTGGAGGGCAGCATGCAGTATCTCTATGATGAGACGGGGCGACGCTATCTGGATGCATTTGGCGGCATTGTGACCGTGAGCGTGGGGCACTGTCATCCGCATGTTGTGCGCGCGCTCAACCGGCAGAACGAACTCCTCCAGCACACCACGACGATCTATTTACACCCGAATATCTCGGAGTACGCCGAGTTGCTGGCGTCGAAATTCCCGGGGAATCTTAAAGTTTGTTATTTTGTAAATTCCGGATCCGAAGC
>JBDNGG010000099.1:0-4824 GCA_041689405.1 Terrimicrobiaceae bacterium
ATCAGATTACGGTCCTGGACGTTGGCGGTGTCAGCGGCCATGGAGAGGAAGAAATCGTATTCCCATCCGCCGTAATCGATCCGGCCTTCAAGATCGCGATAGATATTGGAAGTCCACGTATTCACATAGACCCATCCTTTCCCGACGCGATGGCGGTAGAGAAAGGGCACCGAGCCGGAGGGGAACTTGCCGACGGCAATCACTTCCGCATTTTCCACGAGGCCGGGAACGACGGTGAACGTATCGCCGTCCATTGAGCGGAAACCCAGCAAGGCGGTTTTGAAAGCAATCGGAGAGAGATGGCGAAACTGCGGACAGATGCCCCAGGTCAGCCGGGGAAAGGCCTGAGCATCCAGATTGGGCTCGTGCGCAGCATCGGTCGGGAACGGCCAGTTCTGGCAGGGGCGGGCCGCGCCTGGCCAGTCTGTCTTGCCGTTTGGATCGACGCCCGAGAGCCGCTGGATTTCCGGGCTAGAAAACTCCACGCCATGTTCATCGCAAAGGGAATTCCAGCGATGGAGTGGCATTACCAGCGTCCCGCCCTGCTCCACGTAGGCGAGCAGCTTCCCGGGCATGGTGCGGAAATCCCGCTCATACATGTTGTCCGCCAGAACGATGAGCCGGTAACGATCGAGCCATTCCTGGATAATGTGCACGTCATTTTGAGCGGACCATAAATAGTCGGTTTCCAGGCCGCACCGGAGGAGGGCTCCAGTCATCGCGGCTGCCGTCGGATAAGCCAGCCTGCGGAATAAATTGTAATTACGGGGCGCGCTGCTGAGCAACAGGGACTCCGCCACTTTGGGTGGGTTGTCCCGGGCGGCGCGGCGCTTGAGTTCGCCGGAATATTGGGCCACCAGTGCCGTGACCGGCCGTGGATGGTCGTCGTAGTCGTAAAGCCCCATGCTTTCCCCCGGCCAGTAAAAGTCGGTCGGCGTTTCCTTCTGCGCGGCCAGATGGGCCTGCTGGGATTGCCAATCATCGGTCCATTGCCAATAATGCCAGCCGTCGCCGTCGGCCGCCAGGCAGGCTGCATTCACGCGGTCGATCAACGCGGTCTGCTGCTCCACAGTTTCCGAGCCGTTCGTGGGGTGATTAATTTGCACGCCATGGCAGATCACGACCGGCTGCTGCACGGACAGCTTGAGGTAACGGGTCATCATGTAGGCCGCGTTATGGACGACGGGGACTTCGTGGGCCTGCCGGCGGTGGATAATCTCCGGAGTATGCGCCCATTCCTCAAACGGCTGGACCGGGCCCACGCGGTTGACCTCGAACGAATAATACTCCATCCAGATCGCCCGAAGACGTTTGGTTTCGGGATTGAACCCGTCCAGCATGGCCCAGGTGTTGGTGTTGCCTTCGAACGGGGTCCAAAAAACCTGGTTTGGAGCGATTTTTTCCATCTCGGCGTCCCATCGGGCCTGAGTCTCCCCAATCGCCGTCTTCTGCCAGAGAATGTAATCATAGGCCAACGGGTTTTGCAGCGAGCCATTAAATTTGCTTTCCTGTGGAAGCAGGACATCCCGGAAGTCTGCCGGGCGATTTTCCAATGCGTCACGGCCGCCCACCGCGTCGGTGAGCGCGGAGAAGGTGCCATAGCGGTGCTTCAGCCAGGCTGCCCACTCGACCTTGAGATTGTGGGGGATCGTGACGTTGTCGAACCCCTGGTGAAACCGATCGATGCGGTCGCCGTAACCCAGCACGGCCGGCTCGTTGTGATATCGCTCGGCCAGCGGCCGCGCTTGCTGCACATAGGCGTCGAAGACGGCCTCATTGCAGGAGGGCAGCCAGCGGTTATCGTGCTCCCATTTGCGCCCGGTGATGCGGAAGTATTCCTCCGCGTTGTTGATAAACGGCCCGCAAAAGAGGGTGACGCGGATGCTGTTCTTTTTGGCCGTGGCAATTACCTCGTCCAAGCGTTCGAATCCCTGCTCCAGCAATTGGCCAGCTTCGAAGAACATCTGACTGCTGAGAAACAGCGCGGCATGGTTAAGACCGAGATCTGCCATGCGGGCGAAATCCCGCTCCAGAAGCGGCTGGTTATACCGCCACACGTTGTCCTCAAACCAGTCCAACATGGCGCCCGGCCGGTGACCATAATAAATGGTCGAGTTACAATACCAACGCTCTCCATCGAGGGAAAACTGGCCGTTGGGAGTGATGGTGACAAAGGATTTAACGGACATGAGGAGGTAGAGATGAATGGATTTTTGAAGCCGGATGGCCAGTGCGGGATAAAGGGAAGGCGCTGCCGGCAACAAAAAGCCCGGAGCGGTTGGCTCCGGGCTTTATGAGGAAGATTAAAAGACGGTTACGCCAGACGCCGACGCGAGACGTTGCGCCGCCAAGCGAGAATTACCATCAAGGCGACTCCGACCAACGCGAAGCTCGCAGGTTCGGGGATTGCCGTCACGCGCAACTGGCCGGCAGCAGGTCCCGCAACAAAACTATTTGCGGTCGATTGGAAATAGATGGATTGTGTGGCTGCATTTGCCGTGAAACTGCCAAGCACAAATTGGGGCGAACTGCCGCTATCCAATACGCCGCTGAGGCCTGTGGTAAAATCCGAACTACTGGAATAGCGCGTTTGGAAAAGATTATCCCAAGGGCCCTGCCAGAGTTGGATTTCGTAGGTGAATCCCGACGTCAGACCAATCAGTGAAATTTGGGCATCTGCGGGTTGCAAAACAAGAGCGGTTGTTCCGACCAGTCGGGAATACGCGTTGTTTACAGGCGAGTTGAAATCTGAAGCTCCAAATCTCTGGTCAGCGGTGTTCGTCCCGAGGTCAACCGTGATGCCGCTTCCGACGAACGATGCCACCGTTCCGACTGTACTGGAAAATGGATTGAAGGTCACGCCGTTCACCGGGTTATCTAAAATCGACTGGAATTTGAACGAGTCTAAATAGGTTCCATTTGTGGAAACCTGGGTCGGCGTGTTATAGTCAATGGTTTGGACCGATCCCCATGTGATCACTGCAGCGGGCGCATTGGCCAGCGGGAACAGAACGAGAGACCCGACTGCCGCGAGGATTTGCCAAGTTTTTGGAATTTTCATTTGATGTACTGGGTGGTGTTATTTTTAATTTTTTGGATTCTCCAGAGAGAGAACTTCCCTTTCGATTGGTGAAGCCTAATTGAGGGGAGCACTTGACGCAATACGCAGAATGCGTTTATTTGCGTTCATTATGTGCAGGACCATTTCGCTCACCTTTGGGCACTCGACACATTTTGAGCGGGAGATTTGGATTGGCGTGCGGGAATATGCGCAGTCGGTAAAGGGTTGGTCAATGGTGTTTCGTCCTGAGCCCGAATCCATCGCCGGATGGCCGTTTCATGGACTGATCACGCATGCGGTGGACTCCCGGGAAATGCAGGGGTGGCTCGCACTCAACCTCCCGATTGTGGATACTTCCAACGTTCTGTCCGGGGTGAAGGTCCCGCGGGTGGTGGTGGACGAGGCGCACGTCGCACGACTGGCAGTCGCGCATTTTCGTGAGAGAGGGTTTCGAAATTTCGCGTATTTTTCCGACAGCATTCATCGCGCGCCGGCGGGGCGCGGGGAAGAATTCACGCGGGTCTTGGCCGGCGACGGTCTGGAATGCACAGCTCCGCCTCGCCGGAAAAAGAACGATAAATTCTGCCGCGTCTTTCATTTTGAGGTGGTCGAATGGCTCAGGAGCCTCCAGCGGCCCATGGCGGTTTTTGCGGCGAACGACGATGTCGCCGGGTGGCTGATCGGCCTTTGTCGCAATGCCAAGATCAGGGTTCCGGAAGACATTGCAATTCTGGGGGTGGGAGACGACGAGTTTTATTGCCTGAATAGTTTCCCCAACGTCTCCAGCATCGCGCTGCCGGGGAGGAAGATCGGTTACGAAGCGGCCAGGATCCTGCATCAGGCGATGAATAGGTCCGGGAGGAAGAAAAATGGGAGCCTGCAGGTGATACCGTCCGCGCATTTGGTGACCCGGCACTCGACCGATGTCTATGCACTCGAACATCCGATTGTGGGCGGCGCGCCAGGAATGGCTTCAACGCCTCAGGACGATGGGTGCATTGGCTGAGACGGCCTCCTTCGCCGAACCGCGTCCATCGCCCGAGGCGATCCAAATCGATCGCCGGCAGTTGTCAAACGCAAATCCTCCTCTTCATGACGTGGTTTTTGGCAAACAGTTATTGGACTTCTATCGGGGCATTTTCAAACGCGATGTGCGTCACTTCGACCATATCTGGTGTCGGGTGATCCAGCCCGGCTTAGGCACACCTCCCCACGCGGATGCGGTTTATATGAACCGTGGAACACTCAATATCCCGACTGCTTGGATCCCCTACGGTTATACCATCCGCGAACTTGGCGGTATCAGGGTAGAAGATCACACTTCCTTCCAGAAATAGCCCTAGGCTTTTCGCAGCCAGAGGGAAGGCGCAGACGGTAACAAAAAGCCCGGAGCGGTTGGCTCCGGGCTTTATGAGGAAGATTAAAAGAAGGTTACGCCAGACGACGACGCGAGACGTTGCGCCGCCAAGCAAGAACTACCATCAAGGCGACTCCAACCAACGCGAAGCTCGCAGGTTCGGGGATTGCCGTCATGCGCAACTGGCCGGCTGAGACGGAAGCTATTGTATTTGACGGTTGAGCAACAGTTCCTGGACGAAAATAAATCGACTGACTTGCCCCATCCGCCACGAAGCTGCCCAATACAAAATTAGGGACGAATCTTGTTCCGTTATCGATCACGCCGGCGGTGCTTATTAATTCATTGCTGACGCCTGTGGTGAATCCTGAGCTGCTGGAATACACCGTCCCTAAAGGACCATCCC
>JBDNGG010000100.1:0-12595 GCA_041689405.1 Terrimicrobiaceae bacterium
ACGGGATGATGACTTTGGAAAACGCCCGCACCGGGCCAGCACCAAGGTCATAAGCGGCCTCAATCATAGCCCCATCCAACCGCTCGACACTCGTGTAGATTGGCAAAATCATGAAGGGCAGGTAGGCATACACGAGCCCCAACACCACTGCAAAGGGCGTATACATCATGCCCAGCGGTTCTGGAATGATCGCTGCCGAGAGTAAGAAACTATTAAGCAGCCCGTCGCGACTCAAGATAGTGATCCACGCGTAGGTCCGGATCAAAAAACTGGTCCAAAATGGAATCATCACTAACGTGATGAGCAGCGTCCGGAAGCGGTCCGGGGAACGTCCAATAAAATACGCGACCGGATAGCCTACGACCATGCAGATAACGGTCGTCAGAAAAGCATACCAGATCGAAATGAGGAGAATTTTCAGCCACTTCCAATCAAAGGCACGGACGTAATTTTCCCACGTAAAATTGTAAACAAGCCGCCCGAGCCCATCACGCTCGACAAAGCTCGTCATGATGAGCATCAACGTCGGGAGGACGACAAACAAAACCAACCAGAGCAGCAGCGGCGCCATAAATAACCACGCGCCCCAGCCGGGCTTCCTTTCGAAAGCCGCGTTGAGTGCGGGGGCTGCTGCGGCGCTCGCTGCCATTCGGGTCAGATTTAGAGGTTCAGAAGTTGGTTGTTATTCGATCTTGATCGTCGTGATCATGTCGTCCACTACGGACGATTGTTCTCCAATGTCCTTGAATGTTTGGAGCTCGGCGATTACTTCATCCGGCGGGAAGCTGGCCACGTTGGCGAGCTGCTCGGGAGTGAGGAGCGCGCGTGCTGCGGCGTTCGGGTTTAGATACGGAAAATCCTCGGAGATCATCGCGCTGATTTCCGGTTCGAGGATGAAGTTGATGAACATCTCCGCATTTTTTGGATGCGCTGCAGTTTTCGGGATCACGAGACTATCTACAAAAAGGTGCGTTCCCTCGCTCGGCAGCACCCATTTGAATTTCTCGGGGGCCTGATCAAGTAATAGAGCGCCTTCACCGCTCCATACCACGCCGAGACTCACGTCGCCATTAATCATCGCAGTCTTCGGGCTGTCAGAGTCATAGACTTTGACCAATGGAAGCCAGGATTGCAGGGTCGGACGGATTTTTTCGATATTCTCGTCGGTGATATCATTCATCGGAAGTCCATTTGCGGCCATGGCCCAGCTCACGATCTCGCGGGCATCGTCGAGGACCACGATCTGTCCTTTATATTTCTCTTGAAACACGTCGGCGAAGCCGGTGATGGGATCGGTCACCTGCTCGACGTTGACGACAATGCCGACAGTACCCGCCATCCATGGCACGGAGAACTTATTACCTGGATCAAAATCCAAGGCTCGGAAATCTGGCGCGAGGTTCTTGATGTTTGGGATCAGGCTGAGGTCGAGTGGGCGAAGCATGTCCTCCTTTATCATCGCTTCCACGATGTATTCACTCGGCTGGAGAAGGTCATACTGTCCTCCACCGGAGAGCAGCTTTTGGAGCATTTCTTCGTTGGAAGCGTAGTTTTGCACGTTGACTTTAATTCCGGTCCTTTCCGTGAAGGCATCAATCACTGGCTGCGGGACATACTCTGACCAGCAGAACAAGTTCAATTGCTTGGGTTCGTCATTGACGGCACCGGCTGCTGACGGACTGGCGTCAGGCGTGGATGTCGCTGGAGCCGTTTCGGCTGGAGCGGTTTCGGTCGGAGTCGAGGTGGCTTCCGCGGGTGCTTCTGTGGTGGTGGGAGCGTCTGCGGGTTTACCGCATCCCGCGAGGAACAACGTCCCTGCGGCAAGTGCGGCGGCTGTGGTGAGTAGGTGGGTTTTTATTTTCATGGTATCAGGTGCGTTTTTTGGTGAGCTGACTGAATAGAACCAATGTAATGGTCGCCAGCACGAAAAGGGCGCTCAAGGCGTTGAGTTGAGGGTCCAGACCTTTGCGGGCCATTCCGTAAACTTTGAGCGGCAACGTCTGCGAATCCGGACCCGTAGTAAACAAGCTGACGATGTATTCGTCAAAGGAGAGCGTGAACGACATCAGCGCTCCGGCAACAATCGCGGGCATAAGATACGGCACGATCACTTTCCAGAATGCCTGGATTGGCGTGGCTCCCAGGTCCATCGCCGCCTCCTCCAAAAAGGGATCAATGCCTTCCAATCGCGCTTGCACACCGACCAGCACGAACGGAAAGCAGAACGTCGTGTGGGCGATGATCATCGTGGTGTATCCTAGTTGGAGATGCATGTTGACGAAGAGAATCAGCAAGCTCACGCCCATGAGGATCTCCGGCATCACCATCGGGACGAAAATCAAGAGGTTGAGCGCATTTCGCATCGGAAAACGGTAACGATACATCATCCATGCGCCGATGGTCCCAAGCACCGTTGACAGTATCGTTGCGCCAGTTGCAACGATGAGGCTGTTTTTGAACGCCTTTACGAGAATCGCGTTGTTAAACAACTTCTCATACCACTGGGTTGTAAAGCCCACCCATTGGAGATTCAGCCGCGATTCGTTGAAGGAAAAAATGATCAGGATGAGAATCGGAATGTATAAGAAGGCAAAGACGAGAATCGTCCAGCCACCAAAAACGATCCTCTGGAGCTGCGGACCAGATGGCATGCGCCAGCGTGCCAACGCCGTCCCCAAGCCCGAAGTTGCCGATGCTCCCATAGGCAAAGACTTACATCATTATATGTCGTCGCGTCGAGAAGAAGGTCCCATGTCTCGGAGAAAATTCCCCTCGCTCCGACTCCGCCTCACGGCTGCACACCGATGATGCTGCGCGCGGTGCTGCCCACGACTTCAAACATTCCCCCTGCTACCACCGCGCCGTTGGGCAGGACTGCCAGCGAGCGTACGGTGCCGCTCACCCCGCTGACAGCGGTCTGAGATCCCGAAACAGTTCCATCCGGATTGAGCTTGGCCACATTGTGCCGCTGGGCGGTGCCCACTTCCGAAAATAGGCCGCCTATAACGAGGTGACCATCCGGCTGTATCGCAATGGCAAAGACCCGTCCATTGGGACCGTTGGGAGGTTCTGCGCCGCCAAAAGCCTGATCGAGGGAACCATCCGGGTTGTAACGCACGAAGTTCTGCCGCGGCTTTTCCTGCGCCTCAGAGAAATAACCTCCAACAAGTAATCCGCCCTTTGCATCCACGGCCAAGGCGAAAACGGTGCCGTTCACGCCATCGGTGATTTTTCCGAACATGGCGGTGTCCAGCGTGCCGTCGGGCAGGATGCGCGCAAGATTTGAGCGCGGCTGGGTGTCGACCGTATTGAACTCCCCGCCAAGGACGACACTGCCATCTGCCAGTGCGACTGCGGCATATATCGTTCCGTTGACGCCCTCGCCTGCGTCATACACTGAGCGGGTGGGCGCGGCGTTTGGCGTCGCACCGCTATCGTCCGGACCCCACGCCTTATTGGCGAGTTCCTCCGCACTGGGCGGGTTGGAGCTATCCGCCGCATGGCTGGAAAGAACACCCGGCACGAAATTCAACAACAGACATATCGCGAAGGAGGGCATAAGCTTCATCGATGCCAGAAAACAACCGGCGCAAAAGAAAATCAAGCGCGATGTAGGATACCTCCGTTGATCGATCGGAATTTGATGATACTTTCGCCAATCTGATTTACTTCTTGATCCGTATTGCGGTTTTGGATGCTATTTCACATTCCATGAGCGCCAGCGTTACACAATCTTCCCCCGGGCAGACGGAATCTCACGATTCCCCCCACCGGCCCAATTGGTTTTTCCATTATATTTGGAGCTACGATCACAAGATGATCGGCCTTCAATACTTGTGGACGGCTTTGTTTTTCCTATTGATCGGCGGCGGCCTGGCTCTGGGCGTGCGGTGGCAGCTCGGCTTTCCGGGAACGCCAATTCCTGTGATTGGTCAGCTCCTGCCGGAAACGCTCGCGATTGATGGAGCGATCATCCCAGGTGGCTACAATATGCTCGTGACGATGCATGCGACGGTGATGGTCTTTCTCGTGGTCATGCCGCTGCTCATCGGTGCGTTTGGAAACTACCTGATTCCGCTTAAAATCGGCGCGGGCGATATGGCATTCCCTCTCCTCAATGAGCTTAGCTACTGGCTGTATGTACTGTCGGGGTTGATTCTAATGGCGGCATTTTTTGTGCCCGGTGGTGCGCCTGCCAGCGGTTGGACGGCATACGCCCCGCTGAGTGCTGTGGAAGCCTACAACCACACGAAGATGGGTCAGAGCCTCTGGTGCGTGGGTATTTTCGTCAATGGATTATCGTCGATCGCTGGTGCGACAAACTACATCACGACGATTGTAAATATGCGGGCTCCCGGGATGAAAATGTTCCGGCTGCCTTTGTCGGTCTGGTCGTTGTTCATTACTGCGATTTTGTTGATTATTGCTGTGCCCGTGCTCTCAGCAGCAGGTGCGATGTTATTTTTTGATCTGAACTTCAACACCAGTTTCTTCGTTCCGATCCGGGATGGGATCGTCACTGGCGGGCAACCGCTCCTGTGGCAGCATCTCTTTTGGTTTTTTGGCCATCCAGAAGTTTACATCATGATCCTGCCTGCGATGGGTCTGGTCTCGGAGATCATGCCGGTATTTGCACGGAAGCCAATTTTTGGGTACAAAGCGATGGTGTATGCCATGATCGCCATCGGCGGACTGGGCTTCGTCGTCTGGGGTCACCATATGTTTGTGAGTGGCATGAACCTGACGGCAAGTGCGGTATTCTCGATCTCGACGATGATCATTGCCGTGCCGTCCGCGATCAAGACATTCAACTGGCTGGGTACGGTGTGGAAGGGTTCTATTGAGTTCACCACACCGATGTGTTTTGCGCTGTCGTTTGTTTCCATGTTTGTGATCGGCGGGCTGAGCGGGATTTTCATGGCATCCACGCCGGTTGATCTTTTTGTTCACCACACGTATTTCATCGTTGCGCACATCCACTACGTGCTCTTCGGAGGCAGTATTTTTGCCGTCTTCGCAGCGATCTATTTTTGGTTTCCCAAGATGTTCGGGAAGATGCTCAACGAGCCACTCGGGATGATCCATTTCGGGTTGACGTTCATTTTCTTCAACCTCACGTTTTTCCCGATGCATAATCTTGGATTGGGTGGAATGATGCGCCGCATTGCTGACCCGACCGTGTATGAACACCTGCGGCAGTTGCAGCCGTTGAACCAAATCGCAACACTCGGAGCCTTTGGACTCGGGCTTTCGATGATCCCGTTTTTCTGGAATGTCATCATCAGCCTACGGAGCGGAAAACAGGCACCCGATAACCCATGGAATGCCACAACGCTGGAGTGGACGACATCGTCGCCACCTCCACATGGGAATTTCGCCGTGACTCCCGTGGTTTACAATGGACCCTACGAATACAGCGTCCCCGGGATGGAAAAAGATTTCCTGCTGCAGTCAGAGAAGGCACCTGAATCCGCGGCTCTGGAGGCGCACTAATAGGCCCTAGTGCCAGAGAGAGTTTCCATGGAGACAAATCAAAGCAAAGAATCGGGAGTGCCTCTCAAAAGGCGGGCGCTGCACGCGTTCGCAATCCTGACAGGACTTGTGACTTTTGTGCTGCTGACGAGCGGAGGCCTCGTGACGTCGAAGGGGGTTGGAATGGCGGTGCCGGACTGGCCAAGTACTTTTGGTTACAATATGTTTCTCTTCCCGATTTCGGGCTGGGTGGGCGGCGTATTTTACGAGCACACGCATCGGCTCCTCGGCAGCCTGGTCGGATTGATGACGCTTATTTTAGCCGGATGGATTTTTACCGTTGACCCTCGGCGCTGGATGCGGGTTCTCAGCATAGTTGCCGTTTTTGGCGTGATCCTGCAAGGGATTCTCGGCGGTCTCCGCGTGACCCTGATCACGAACGAAATCGGCATATTTCATGGCACGCTCGGTCAGACGTTTCTTCTGACGATTGCTGTGATCGTCGTCGCGACGAGCTCAAAATTCATACTTGCTGGCGATTCCAAACGTTTCCGTGCGGGTGCCCTCAAGGCGCTTGCAGTCGGGCTGGTTGCCACGATCTTTATTCAATTGGGGATCGCCGCAACGATGCGCCATGCGCACTTAGGGCTGTCCATTCCGGACTTTCCGCTGGCTTACGGCCAGGTGATTCCAACCACCGATGCCGCGACTATCGTGTCGATCAATGCCTCCCGCGTCGATCAGGGAAAGATGCCGACGACGGCAACCCAGATCTGGCTCCAAATGAAACACCGCATCATCGCAGTTTTGATTCTGGGCCTCTCGTTGGCATTGGCAATCGCTGCCTGGCGGCGGCTTGAATGCCCGCGGGACGTGAAGATCATGGCCGTCGTGATCCTCGTGCTGGTCCTTTGTCAGATTGGCCTGGGCGCTTGGACCATCTGGTCCGACAAAGCCGCCGACGTGGCCACCGCGCACCAGGCATTAGGTGCAATTATTTTGATGACGTGCGGGCTAACAACATTCCGGATTTTCCGATTGGATTATTTCGCACGCCAGCATGAGTTGGAATTCCCGACCCGCATTGCGTGGCAGGGCAACGCCGTGGAGGCCCGATGAGCCATCCTGCGGTCGATGAATCCATGCCAGATCAGGCGTCGCCCGCAGCCCCGTCAGCTCCGGCTGATAGCTGGGTTTCGGATCTTTCTGCACTAATCAAGCTCCGGTTATCGTTCCTTGTGGTCTGCACGACGCTCGTCGGGTATCTGCTCGGGCGGGGATTTGAGCCGATTGCATGGGGGCTGATGGCGATCACGCTTACCGGCACCGCTCTCAGCGCGTGCGGTGCGTCAGCGTTAAATCAATGGCTGGAGCGGGAATGGGACAGCAAGATGCTTCGCACACAGAACCGTCCGCTCCCGGCGGGCCGCATGCACAGCGAGGACGCTTTGCTTTTTGGGATTTTGTTTTCCGTGTTGGGAGTGGTCGCATTGGCCGTATTTGTAAATGCCACTTCCGCGTGGCTCACGCTGGCCACTGTACTAATTTACGTAGGTGTCTACACCCCGCTCAAACGCATCACCGAACTGAATACCCTCGTCGGGGCAATCCCCGGCGCACTTCCTCCTCTCATCGGGTGGACCGCCGCCACAGGAGATTTGGGCCTCGGCGGATGGTTGCTTTTTGCGATTCTGTTTTTCTGGCAGATGCCGCACTTTCTCGCGATTGCATGGATGTACCGCAAGGAATACAAAGACGCCGGGTTTGTCATGCTCACGGGGCGCGATCCCTCGGGCGCAGTCACAGGTCGGCAGGCAGTCACCTATGCCTTTTGCCTTCTCGTCATCAGCATGCTTCCGACTATGATTGGCCTGACCGGGCCCTGGTATTTTGCAGGAGCTTTTGTGCTGGGTGGCGCATTTCTGGCTGCGGCCATTGGGTTCGCCATCGATCGCTCCGACCAGCGGGCGCGTCAGCTTTTCTTCGCATCCATTATTTACCTTCCGCTCCTCTTGATTCTTCTGGTCTCGACCCCTGCCTCCCGATAGCTGATGGATAAACGTAGAAAGCAAAACCTATTGGTTGTGGCAATGATCGTCATTGTTGCTACCACGATTTTTACCGCTGTGATGTTATGGAAATGGAATCTTACCTTCCTCACCGCCCAGTAAGCACATTGCATTTCATTAAACCGCACCATTTATGAGTTCTGCCGCAATCACTCACGAACCCTCTGCGCACAGCGATACAGTCCACGCCACGGCAAAGTTTGGAATGATTATCTTTTTGATATCGGAAGCGATGTTGTTTGCCGGTCTTATCGGCGGCTACATCGTTTTGCGAATGTCCACCGTGAGTGACTGGCCACCTGTCGGAGCACCCGATATTGGCGTCAATTTTGCGAATCTCACACTCCTTAACGTCGTGATGATCGTCAACACGATGATCCTGATAGCCAGCAGCTTCATGCTCCACGCATCCGAAGTCGCGATCATTAAAAAAGGGAAGACCGGCCTCGGGTGGCTGCTCCTAACCCTCGTGCTCGGAACCATCTTCCTGAGCGTGCAGGCATGGGAATGGGCGCATTTGCACCATGAGGGGTTGTGGTTCGACACCTTTGGAGTTTATGGCGCGACCTTCTTTGTCATTACCGGGTTTCACGGCCTCCACGTCTTCGTCGGGTTGCTTCTGATCCTGTGGTGCTTTTTGCGACAACTTTTCACCCGTTGCTTTTCGGCACAAAGCCATGCCTCCTTGGCGAACGTCAGCCTATACTGGCATTTTGTGGATGTCGTCTGGGTGGTGGTGTATGTTGCACTTTACATAATCTAATGCCGGAATCTGCTCGTCGTATCCCCCGATTGGGTTGGGCCATCGCGTTTATCGCGGTGACCACACTCATGGCTATGGCGTGGGTAAACCTGAAAGGAACCCGCCCGACGCAGATGGCCGATTTGCCTGTATTCGCGCAGGTGCCAGATTTCACATTCACTTCCCAGACGGGTGCTTCTGTCTCGCGAGAGGACCTGCTTGGTGACGTCTGGGTTGCGAACTTCATTTTCACCCGCTGCCCCAACCCATGCCCGATTATGACAGATCGAATGATGGAACTGCAAAAGGCCATCCAGCGGAAAGGCGGCGATGTGCAGCTAGTCACGGTGACTGTAGATCCGTCGCATGATACTCCAGAGGTGCTTGCGGCGTATGCGGCGAAATTTGATGCCGACCCTGCCATCTGGAGTTTCCTCACCGGGGACCCGGAAAAGATCGAGGAATTTGTCATCAAGGGGATGCTTCAGCCACTCGCCACCGACCCCACCGGGGTGCCTTCGCATTCGCAGCGTTTTCTTGTGGTGGACGCTGCTGGCGGGTTACGCTCGTTTCATGATCTGGACGACCCGGAGTTGATGCCAAAACTTCTGATGGACATCGGCAAGCTTCTGCGTGAGTTTAAATCCAAGCCAAAAGTGGAAAACCCGTCATGAAACAAGATTTCTCATCTTTGCAATCCTCCATCCGCACGAGTTCTGCGGCAATGGCTTGGTGTGCGGGGGTAATACTCGCGATGGCGGCGGCGGTGAATTCTGCTTTTGCCTGCGTGGGTTGCCGGGTCACCAGTGAAGAAATGGCCCGCATTGAGCCTTCCACCGTCACCGCCGGAGTTGCATTCTCGTGGAGCGTTTTATTTATGCTGTTTGTCGTCGGGGGCATCTTGACTTTTCTTGTGACGTATATCTCGCGCGTCGTGGCGCAGCTCGATCAGAGAAATAATTTGCCCCCTCAGTGAGCGTTGCGGATCTTCCGGCAGTCAATGCCAGCCTCAACAGCCTGAGTACTATATTTATCGCCACCGGATGGTGGATGATAACTCACGAGCGGAAGCGCGCGCACATCGCGTGCATGATATCCGCGCTTGTTACTTCCACGGTGTTTCTCGGGTTTTATTTGGTGTATCATTATTATGTCGGAAGTGTGCCATTCACGGCGCAGGGATGGCCCCGATGGGTTTATTTCCCCATTCTGATTTCCCACGTCATCCTTGCTATGGTGATTCTTCCGATGGTCGTACTCACGGTGATCCCCGCGCTGCGCGGACGTTTTGACAAACACCGTCGGATTGGCAGATGGACGATGCCCGTGTGGCTTTATGTATCAGTAACTGGAGTCTTGGTTTACTTGATGCTCTACGTCTGGTTTCCCTCCACCGCAGCCCCGCGCTGACACCGATGCCCATGCAAAGTGGATTGGAGAAGCCTGGAGTTCTAGATGCGTTTGCTTATGATCAGCGTTCAGATCGTTTAGTCCTGGCCATGTTTGAGCCCCGTCCGTGGACGAGCGGAGATGCGCAGGCATTTCAACTGCAGGAAAAACTCAACGCTTACGCATCATTTGTTCTCGACGGGGAGATGCGGGAGGCTTTTCCCGAATTCGCGAAAAAGCGAGTCTGCATTCAACTCCGCACCATGCACGAACCGGACGATCGCACGATGGATTTTATTAAGATGGTTCGCGAACAATTAGCGTTCCAGGAAATCGATCTGGAAACAGTCCTGGTATCTGAAACAGACGATCCCGCCGAAGAGGGAAACTGCGGCTCCGGCTGTGGTTGCCACTAGTTCGTATTCCCGGAATCAGTTTCATCGCCGCGGACGAAAAAGACCTATCTTCCCGCCCGAACTTGTTATAGATCGAGTGGAAATGACTGACCAGCGATCCCGCCCCTCGCCTTCCGCTCACGGAGGTGTCCTCCTCGCGCTAGGCATTGTTTTCGGCGATATTGGGACGAGCCCGTTGTATGCCTTTGAGACCGCAGTCGTTGCCGCAGGTGGACAACCACAGGACGCCATCGGCGTCGCATCACTCATTGTCTGGACACTCATGGTGGTCGTGACGGTCAAATACGGCATCTTGGTGATGCGCGCCAGCTATGAGGGCGAGGGTGGTGTGTTTGCGATGACGGCGTTGCTCCGAACAACGGGATTTCCGACATCGCATCCGGGACTGTGGGTCTCGGGTCTCTTGGTTTTCGGCGCAGCCCTGCTCTTTGGTGACGGGGCGATCACGCCGGCGATATCAGTGCTTAGTGCGGTTGAGGGGATCGAGGCGATTCATCCGGATCTTAGCAAATTTGCCCTTCCTGCGGCTGTCGTTATACTATCCGGATTATTTTTGGTTCAACGCTTTGGCACGGGGAATCTCGGTTGGATATTTGGACCGGTCATGGCGGTTTGGTTTTCCGCACTTGCGGCTATCGGTTTATTTCAAATTATCGCAGCGCCCGAAGTTCTCGCTGCCATCAATCCGATCCGTGGACTAGAGCTTCTCTTGCGCGATAGTGCGAGGTCGGCTGCCATTGTGGGGTCGGTGGTGCTCGCGGTGACCGGAGCGGAAGCGCTTTACGCAGACATGGGCCACTTCGGGCGTCCGGCCATCCTCCATGCGTGGAGAATGGTGGTCTTTCCCGCATTGATCCTCAATTACCTTGGACAGGCCGCCCACATCCTCCGCGTCCCGACGGCCGCCACGGATCCTAATCTTTTCTTTTTGCTAGTTCCCTCCGGCGGGCTTCGCGAAGCGATGGTCATTTTGGCCACTGCCGCCACGGTGATTGCCTCGCAAGCATTAATCAGCGGAGTATTTTCGCTTACCAACCAGGCCATCGATCTCGGATACCTCCCGCGATTGTTCGTCAAACACACCAACGCGTCCACCCGGGGACAGATTTATATCCCCTTGGTAAATTATGTGCTCGGCGGGGTCTGCCTCATGCTCGTGCTGGGATTCCGCAGCAGTTCGGCGCTCGCAAACGCTTACGGGATCGCGGTCACGGGTGCTATGATTGTGTCGTCCATTGGGTTTGTGGCTGTAGTGCTCTGCGTGTGGAAACGTCCGGCGTGGCAGGCGGCCTGCCTGCTCGCGCTGCTATTGGCCATCGATCTTCCGCTATTTCTTTCGTGTTTGAGCAAACTACTCGAGGGGGGTGTTGTTCCGGTGGCGTTAGCCGTCGCTGTCACGACAATCATGGTCACGTGGCGCAAAGGGCGAAATTTAGTTCATCAATCGATGGCGTTTGGAGCAGTTTCCGTGGGGGAACTGGGTCGCCGCTTAACTCGTGGCGACTACCAACGCAGTCCCTGCACGCAGGTATTTTTGGTTCGCAGACCCATCCCCGATCATGCCGTGGCATCGATTCTAGAGCAATACCGGCGGGTCAAAGTTGTAGGTCAAAAGTTAGTTATCCTGCTTCTCAACCCCGCATGGGATGACCCTCTCAATCCGATCCAATCGGTGGAAATCCAAAGTTTCGGGTCGGAGTTCTGGGTGATTTCGGCCTCCCACGGATTCATGATCGAACCCGATGCCCCGCGCATCCTTAGGCAGGCGGCGCTTGAGAGCGGGGGAGCGTTCGAATTTTCGATGGATGATACTTTTTTCGTAACCTCTCACGAAGTCATCGTCGCCGCGTCGAAGCGCCTAATGCCACCATGGCAAAGGCGCCTTTTGGCCTTCATGAGCCGAAACGTCATGCCCGGACCCGACTATCTCAATATCCCGGCAGACCGCCTTCTTGTTTACAATTGGATGTTGCGAGTTTAGGAGACACTACAAGTTTCCAGCCGTGCCTGGCCCATCGATGCGGTCGGTTGCACCCGCCGAGATGTTCCGGGTGTAGGATCGTTCCCAAGCGGCCAAGCTAGCGCCACGAGCTTCTTGCCAAGGCATCGTTGGCTTTTGCTGATCATAATCTGCCCGGATTTGCGGTTCTGCTTCCTCAAATGACGCAGTTTTTTCTCCACATTTTACGAACCCTTCATACCCGGCGTGATACGCAGGCGCATATTCATCATAGTTTCCGCCGCCGAAATCCTCACCGCGGTGATTTGCACGCCAGTAACTTTCTTCATCGTCATAGGAAGCAGCCTCACCGGCTGACTTACCTGCCAAGCCACCGGCAACACTGCCAGCAATCGCGCCTATAACTCCACCCACCGGGCCGCCCAGCACCACTCCGGCAATCGTGCCCACGAGGCCTGCGCCCGCAGCACCGACTCCCGTCGCCACCGGATGCGCATTCGGGGCACCCGTGATCGGGTCAGAACTCGGTGGTTCGTAAACTGAATGC
>JBDNGG010000101.1:0-9209 GCA_041689405.1 Terrimicrobiaceae bacterium
AAACCGATGGACCCAAGGAACCCGAGTCAGTCTGAAAAGCCAACGCATCTCGCTGGACTTGGGGTCCTTCGATGCCAAAATCGGCTTTGGATACAGAGACGCCATCGGAAATCGCATATCTTTTTGTAGCTAACGTCCGCGATCACCGGCACCGGACCGCTGGCGCGACGAGTGCCGGGAGCGTAGCGACCAAGCACTCGGCGTGCCAGCGGGTAGGTGTTCGGTGGATCGCATTGTTCGGATTATTTTGTAGAATACTTAGAGATTCCATCCCTCTCCGATAATATTAAACCATACCGTGAAACCGATGTGGAGAAGTATAACAACGGTGTAAACGCTCGTTGCAACATATTCAAATCTCGTTTTGGACTTCTGTAACCATGCTCCAACAATGAATGCGGATACAATGAGTAGAATCAACGCACCCAGTCCCGGAGTCGAAATTAATATCAAAACAGACAATAGTAGCATTGGAATAAAATTAGGACAATGTTCTCCCAACATCAGTGTAGTCAAGTAGCTGACAGCGGCGACCAAGAAGGGCGCGCTGAGAATGCTGGCAATGACAAATGGTTGGTTTCGCTTCATTGCATTTCCGAAAGTAAAGTGTCGCACGGTAGTAGCCATTGCAAACACTGCCTTGTTCGACATTTATTTTTAGTCCCATGGAGATTTCTCGGGAAAACCGCTCACACTGGCATATCCCCATTCTGACTTCCATCCGGATAAACCAGCGATCTCCCGAACGCTGTATCCTCGGACGTTTCCATAATCGGAAGTTACTCGAATTCTAGCGGTGATCTTATCTCCTGCATTTTCTCTTAGGTGTGTCGCTAATTCGTCGGAATACTCGCCAACAACATAATGGGGGAATTCTACGAAACGTAAAATTATTTCTGATTCTTTCATTCCCCGTGAGGGAGTGGTTTTTATGGACCAGGTCATCTCATATTCCCTCATTTCTTTGTTATCTACGAACGGCCCGTAACTGGTAGCAAATAGCGTGAACAATCCAGTAAAGATTAGAAATGAAATCAGACTCACTTTCCCTTTCTTCCACTTGAGGCCGATCAGCCATCCAACTAGAAGAACTATTCCAATAAATAGGGGGAGCCCGCCGATAAAAATAAATGGTCGAACATCAATATAGGCCAAGGGAATCATTTGCTTTTCATCGAACGTCCGCGATCACCGGCACCGGACCGCTGGCGCGACGAGTGCCGGGAGCGTAGCGACCAAGCACTCGGCGTGCCAGCGGGTAGGTGTTCGGTGGATCGCATTGTTCGCATTTTTGTTTTTAATTCTGCTCCTTCAAGTTATCAGCAGAAAGCTTGGCTTTCCACACGTCATTCTCTCGCTTAAATCGCAAAATATCTGCTTTCCTACTGATCAACTGATCTAATTCAAGATGACGAGCTTCGTCGAGTGACTTACATTCGAGGGCGTGCCCAAAAGATGACGATGTGAAGTTATTGAGGGTACTGCATGGTCCTTTTATCATCTTTGTCGTCGTTGCTTCCCTTCCGTTTTGTAAAATCCACTCCTCAGAAATATTGTTCTCTCTTAGAATCTGACGAACTATGCAGATCATCCTTTGGCGTTCTTTCTCCATACGGTCCTCAACGGTTCCTTCCCTTTCAAATCGTTCTTTATCCTCCAGCAACTCACTCTTTGATCTATTATGGTCCCATGAGTCCGAGGGTAAAAACGCTCCTGTGTCGAGCGCTGTCTCTGAGACTCTTGCCTTGATCTCTGATGCGATGAGTCGACGCAAGGTTGAGCGAACGAGCCCTTTGTCATTTATGGCTTTGGCAATCTGAAGTTCAAGGAGTTCCTCGGGGTCAATCGGAATATCTGGCACGAAATCTTCTTCCTGCTCTGTAAACTCCTTCTTCCTTTTAAAAACGGCTCCGAACAGAGCCATTGCGAGCATTACCGCGATATAAATCGCGATGCCCCAAAAAATGTAGTGCCACATATTACAAATAGAGAATGGTTCGCTCCAAAGAGTTTTCAGCAATATTCTTGCGTAGAGGCGAGTTTTTCATTTAGCGAACGTCCGCGATCACCGATGGGTAGCCGTGGCGCGACCGATGGCAGGGAGCGATAGCGACCAAGCATCGGGCGTGACACGGGTAGCCATTCGGTGGATCGCTCTGTTCGGCTGTTTTTATTACCTGCTTACCGAAATGTTTACGACCCTAAATGGTTCTGAATCCTCAAGAATCACGAGGAAATAATAACTAGAGCCAAGAGGGTTAGGGCGATCTGAAGGAATCTGTGGAACTGGCCACTCGATCTGAATGTATCCAGAGGAGCGCGATACAAATGGAATGATATCGGAGGGGATTGCCTTTGCTGAATCTCCGAGGGTCGCAGTAGCGATTTTGACAAATTGTGCATCCTCTTTGTTGAACTCCGGACGCATACCCAAGTCGGTAGCCTCTTGACTTTGCTTGCATCCGACCGCCAGTAGTAACACTAATGACAAGAGAAGTAGCTTCATTTGTTTCTATGCCGAACGTCCGCGATCACCGGCACCGGACCGCTGGCGCGCCGGATGCCGGGAGCGGAGCGACCATGCATCCGGCGTGCCAGCGGGTAGGTGTTCGGTGGATCGCATGGTTCGCATTATTTTTGAAATTTTAGAGATTTTTCCATGTATCCAATAATTGGCTTCCAGAGAACACTCTCACTCTCGCGGTAAGAAAGATTTAAGCTGATCTCCTTATGTCCCACAACAAGCCTTGTCATCCTTGCGATAACTGCTCCTTGAGGACCTGTCCGCTTGTAACTGATAACGAGGGCGGGGCGGCCGTCAATCTCTCTTTTTTCAATCGGATAAAATTCAATTATCGACAAACCCACTTGTGATAACGACCTTTCCATCATCTCTTTCATCATCTCTTTCATCATCTCTTTCATCATCTCTTTCATCATCGGTGTCATCTCGGCGAGATCTGCCGCTGATGCTGCTCGAATATCGCTTGCTTCCACTTCGGCATCAGAAGCATTGATCGCAATTCCTGCATAGGTTGTTTTAGGCATAGAGTTCGCTCGAAATAGATTCGTCTTGCGACCGCTTCGAACGTCCAACCCAGCAAGATTAACTGCGGCCTCGCCAGCAGTCTCTATGCTTGCATTGATGTCCCCGCTTAGTATCCACCAATTCGTTGGAACTTCGACCTTGACCCCCAACGGGAGGGAAAGTCCGGCAAATCGTGTGTCGTGCGATTGAGCAAGTACAGGGTGCAAAAAGCCAAGTGTTGCTAAGGTAGTAAATAAAATGCACTTCATGACTCTATTCATCTATTCTTGTTTTAGTAAACTGAAATCCTAGCGCAAGCCTTTGAATCGTCGGTAAATACCCTAGATAAAACTGCTTAGGCGTTCTGAATGTGAGTGTATACTGCTTACTGCCATGCTTGGTTGAGATTGCATAAGATCGCATCGGAATATTCCTTCCAGCAGCGCTAAGAGTATAATCCATTACATAATACAATGCGGGTTGCTGACTTAACTGCGTTTTGCCCTTCTCAATAAGTGTGGCGTCTGGATAATTACGAGAAAGTATATTCGTCACCAAGTTATCGACTTGGCCCATCATTCCACCCACATACTCCTTTGGAGTCATATCGCGCAGAGCTGCATCCTCAACGACAGTAATATTGAAGTCGTCCCCATCTGGGCTTTCGACTCGAATCGTAGTCTGGGCATGAACGACCTCCCCTGGTGTCCATGATTTCGGATACTGCACTGAGAACTCATGTTCCTTGCTTACAAATACATGATTATCAGAAGCATATGTAGCATGGCCTATCAATAAAACGAGCAGCGCAAAACGAAATAATGATTTCATATCTTTTTTGCTCCTCCGATTCCAACTTTATAGCCATTGGCCTGCAAGAGATGCGTCGCTTTGCTGCTAAGGACAAATAGAGTGATTAAGTTGATTAGTGGTATAAATAGTAACATGCAGCATAATATAATGACTGCAATATTGATTCCTAATCCACTTGCAAGTTTTGCTACTCCAACGATCGCAAGCACTAAAGCGATCAACGAAAGCAAAAGGGAAAGAACAGGACCTATGGTGTCCCCAAGAAGGACACCTGCAAAAACGGCACCAAAATTTAGAAGTATGGCCCAGATTATCATAATCTGCCCGATGCGTGTTGCTTCAAGGGATTGCTCTGGCGGATTCGTTTGCGGTTTGGTATTCATGGTTGTCGTTTGAGTTATTGCTGGGAGTTGGTGGTTTTTTTATTGCGAACGTCCGCGATCACCGGCACCGGACCGACGGCGCGACAGATGCCCGCGAAGCGGAATCAGCATCTGGCGTGACGGCGGGTAGGCGTCCGGTGGATCGCTCTGTTGGGCTTTCTTTTTGTTGTGATGTTTTCGATGAGGAAATGGTTGCCTTCCTTCCGCGTCTAAACACCGCCCGATCAGAGGATGAATATCGTGTTATCACAGGGGAAGTCCAGGCGTTGCGCGATAGGCGTAATCAAGAACGTCTGCAACCGAGCAGCGATCCCCTTCGTGCAAATATTTCTGAATCTGATCCCGAAGATGCTGGGATGACGCAATATCTGATGTCAAGATATGCTGGTCCGGCACCAGAGGATTCTTGCTGTCTTGACCGGAAAGAAACGCCTCCAATGGAGAGTAATCTTTAGAGCGATCTTTCTTGTGAATCGAAATGAGGAATTGGTAAGACATAAAGAATTAGTATGGAAATGAATGATATTTCTTTGCCCAACGTCCGCGATCAGCAACAGCCGCTTGCTTCTGGCGCGACTTCCTGCGACAGCAGGAATCGTGACAGAAGTCCCGAAGGGGCGGCTGTTTGGTGGATCGCTTGGTTCACATATTTTAAAGACCGATATCTTCGGTGTAAAGGAGCTTTCACTTGATGCCACACAACGGCCCGTCGATCCGCATCTGGGTAATCAATACTCCATTCTTGTCGAAGACGTTGTAGAAGCATACAAGCCCAGCTCTCAACATTAGCATCGCGTTTTTATCGGCTTGCTGGCTTTTAATAACTATCGCTTCCATTTGTTTTTGGAAGGACTTCGCGTCAACGAGATCAGATGTTAAATTAACCATTGTGTATTTGAAGTGCATCTGCATTCCAACTGCCAGGGTTGTGTCTAGTCTGGTTTCAGAATCAACCATGATTGGTAGGCTTCGGTTAATTTTTTTTGAGTTCTCGATTAGAACACTCTCAATTTCCTTCCTTTGCGCTTCGGTGAACGCAATCCCTTGAGAATTCTGAGCGAGACTTCGGTTTGCCGTCATGCTGACGGAGATTGCGAGGATAAGTGTCAACGCTGCGTGGAATGAGTGACTTAGGGGTTTCATGGATTTTTGAAGGTAAAATGTTCGATGACTATCCAACTACCGATTGGGATTAGGCACAACACCCATCCAAACGGGCCTAGCAAAAAAAGAAGCAGCGTGACAGCGGCGAGTGTATATTTGATAGCGCTAAGTAAATGTTTTTTCATGGTTGCGGTCGTCTTAAATTCTTCACCGAACGTCCGCGATCACCGGCCACTAGCCGTGGCGCGACTGATGGCAGGGAGCGACAGCGACCAAGCATCAGGCGTGACACGGGTAGTGGTTCGGTGCATCGCATTGTTAGCTGTATATTTTTATACTAACGAACGTGATTATTGCAAAGCTTATTACCAATAGCGATAAGCAACCTTTCGATTTATTTACAGGTTGTGAATCACGTTTCTGCAATTCAGGGAAATTACTTGTCAGTGTGGCAATCAAAGCTTCCAATCCTTTATCTCTCTCCCAGTTAGGGTATTCTCGATCAAGGGCTTCTAAACTTTGCTTTATTTGTGATTGATTCGGTTTCTTGATGAAATCCGACCACATTCCATCGGGCCCCAATTCTTCTTGAAACTCAAGAATTCTCTCCTTCTGCATTTCTTTCTCTTCACGTAAGGATTCTTTTGTTTCATTTTTTGATTCACCGATCTGAACCAAGCGGTCCTGATAACTGTCTAATTCGTCCGACAAGTTGCATCTCTCTTTCTGCATTAGGCTTTCAATGGCTATTTGCTTTTCTAGATTTCTAATGGCTTTCTTTATCTGACGGGTTTCAATATTCCGTATCAGACTTTGATTCTGATCGGCTAAATTCCATATTGGTTCTTCGTTTGCTTCCAGAATCGCTCCGATCAAATCGGAAGCTTCCTTCATGGTGTAATCTTTATCCTCTAGCCTCCCATGGGCAGCTAGCCTTCTCAATTGCGCTTCTGATGCCGGTTTCATATTTTTTAGCTAACGTCCGCGATCACCGGCACCGGACCGCTGGCGCGACGAGTGCCGGGAGCGTAGTGACCAAGCACTCGGCGTGCCAGCGGGTAGGTGTTCGGTGGATCGCATTGTTCGGCTTTATGTGTGTTTATTCAGAAGAATCGTTCAATTTACGCGGAGGGCATTGAAAGGTGCTTTCTGGGCAAGGAGGCTTTGGTGCAAGTGAGAGTAACGTAGGCTGAATTGATTCTGGAATAGCAATTCCTTGGTCTTCGTAATACTCACGAATTTTCCAAAGGTATCTAAGAAAATCATTATCACGTGGAAATAATTCATGGTAAGCGGCCAACCACTGGAAGGAAATCAGAAGAGTATTCTCCAGTTGGTCTAAGACTATTCTTTCCCTGGCGGAGTAGTTTGGCGTGTTGAATGTGTTCTTCTGCAGTAAGAAGCGTAATATTCTTAGCTATTGCTATAGAAGATCGATCAAAATATACCCAGCTTGCCGTAAAGCCTAGACAGAGTCCGGCAATCATTCCGATGAAAGTAAACAGAAGTTTCGTGCGCATGTTGAAATTTTTGTATGCCGAACGTCCGCGATCACCGGCACCGGACCGCTGGCGCGACGAGTGCAGGGAGCGGAGCGACCGAGCACTCGGCGTGCCAGCGGGTAGGTGTTCGGTGGATCGCATTGTTCGGCCTTTATAATTCTTTCACAAGGAGCTTTGCATCAACAAAAAAAACGCTGATACCAATCTTCTTTAAAAGAGGAGAGATCGGGTCTACTTCTCTTCGATGATCTGGATTATCAGGAAGCGCGATTCCTGCAGCAATGCTTTGGGCTCGATAATGTAAGGCCCGTAATATTGCTCTGCCAACATGATCATTCACTTGGTTTCGATTGAAAGCATGGCCATATCTTTTGCTGGTGGGCTTGGAAGATCCTTCACCTTTTGCTTCAATCAACAGTCGCTTCTTCTTTGGATGCGTTGCATCTATGTCGTGCCCTCTCTCGTGCGCGTGGCAATGAGCCACTTGGTAGCCTTGGGCGATCAGGTGGACGCACACCGCATCTACGACGTCGTTCTCAAGAATCATATTTTATTGCCGAACGTCCGCGATCACCGGCACCGGACCGCTGGCGCGACGAGTGCCGGGAGCGAAGCGACCAAGCACTCGGCGTGCCAGCGGGTAGGTGTTCGGTGGATCGCATTGTTCGCATTAATTTATTTTTTCAAGTCTATCGATCAAGAAATAGGCTTCTTGTATCTCATGTTCTTTGCCAGTGTTGCGGGATCTATGTTTCGTCTTCTTGGCCAAAATAGCTCCGATAGGAAGATCCATTTCTCTGCGGTCGTTTGGAACAGAAAGTCCGTTTATCCATGACCAGGTGCCAGTGATTCGGATTCCGTTTGAATCATATTTCCATAACCCTTCTATCGTTCTTCCGCTGATGCCGAGCGGCTCCATCGTAAATGTTCCTTTCGGATGGAAAACATAGAGCGAGCTTCCGTCACTGAGGCAGACTTCCGTCTCCCCGGAAAAGACTTTTTTGGTGTCCAGTAAATCGGCGGACCACGACTTCGCCGCTAGAATGACCGAGAACAGGATTATGGCGATTGTGCGATGAGGTTTCATATTTTCTGCGAACGTCCGCGATCACCGGCACCGGACCGCTGGCGCGACGAGTGCCGGGAGCGTAGCGACCAAGCACTCGGCGTGACAGCGGGTAGGTGTTCGGTGGATCGCTTGGTTAGCTATTATTATACCTTGCCAGACACTCCTTCCTGTAGGCAAACTCTTGAAGGTGTTTGCCTATGCATAGAAACGCCGCTAGAGAATGAGGCTTTCCTCTTGGGAGAATATGCTTTATGGCTAAATAGAACTGATGAAGATACTTGCTTTGCAAAATCATCGGGTGTCGAGTTATATGCTCGATCTTAATAGTAGAAGTAAATGCAGCGGCGCACATGACAACGTGAGTCGGGATGATCTCAGGGGTTATTTCCCTCCGAATCAACGAAGGACTCGTTATATCTCCGTCGAGAACTAAGGCATAAAACACTTCAGGTTCAATCTCCGCACCGTCAGTGTAGGCGGCATCCTCGAAGAACTTATCAGCACGAGGATGTGTTTGAATCGTAGTAAAAAACATATCGTTTGCGTTGCCTGGCCGCCGGATAGGATAACCTTTATGGATGTAGAATCCACCGTTAACTCGATGACGTAAGGTTGCCATATTCTTTGCTAACGTCCGCGATCACCGGCCACTATCCGTGGCACGATCCGTGCCGGGAGCGAAGCGACCAAGCACGGAGCGCGCCACGGCTAGTGGTTCGGTGGATCGCATGGTTCGGCTTTTTCTTTTATGATCAGTCCGAAGGTCACAGCCAATGGAACTCCAAAACAAATCAGAAACCAGTAGGTGGACCAAAAATGGTAATCGCGACCGTAAAATGCCGCAGCAGGAATGCACGCAAGGAGAGCAGCACAAACGGCAGTAGCCAGTGAAAGTAATCTCATCTTCTTTGCGATGAAGTAGCAAGGTAGACCGATTATCAGAAGTGAAATGTAGGCTGTGGGCACTCCATACACTGAATATAGTAATACAGTCTCCCAGGGTTTGAAAGGATGCGGCCAAATCATCACCACGCTGGGATCAGGGAGTGGCTTGCCGATCCAGGTGATCAAATGCCACAATGCGAAAAGAATCGTCACGGGCACGACAACCCAGGGCGTTACCAGTGAAGCAAAGATAAGGCGCTTGGTGTGGGTCTTCATATTTTCGCCGAACGTATTATAGAATTACGTGTTGATTTATTGCAATAGGGTGGTGTAATTCTATTTCTATGGAAGAATCGGCGTCTTGGAGAGATAACAGAGTATGGGAGGGGCGTTGGGTGCGGTTTCGGTTGGCTCTCAAGGAGCGA
>JBDNGG010000102.1:0-4649 GCA_041689405.1 Terrimicrobiaceae bacterium
AGGTGCTGAAGGCGCTGGACGCGTATGAAGGCTATTGTCCCGATAGATCCCAGATCTCGCAGTATCAGCGGCATACCGTGGACGTCACTGCGGATAGCGGCGGGACGATCGCTTGCGACATCTATGAAACCAGCGAGCCACTAACAACCGGCTGTCCCGAAATCCCGGACGGTGACTGGATTGCTTATGCTAAAGAAAAGACGGCTGCCTAGAATGGCAGGCCCGGGATGTTCATTCCCTGGGTCAGTTTGCCCATCTCGTCGGCGGCCATTTTTTTAGCATCCTCGATCGCCTGACGCACGCCTGCAAGGACGAGGTCTTCGAGCATTTCCGCATCTTCCGGATCTATCACAGCCGGGTCGATCTTGATGGAGAGCACGTCGCCAGCGCCATTCGCGACGACGGTCACTTTGCCACCGCCCACGGTGCTTTCCACGGTTTTTTCAGCGAGTCCGGATTGTGCTTCAGCCAGCTTTTCCTGCATCTGCTGCGCTTGTTTGAGCATTTTTTGGATATTCATATTTTTGATTCCTCGATTTGAGCTTTGAAGATGTCGATTGCCTTACGGATTTTTGGGTCGTTGTGAAATTCCTCTGCGGATGCCACTGGATTTGCAGCAGCTTCCGATTTCGACGCGGGCGCGTCAAGCGGCGGCTCCGCATTAGCCGATGCGCGTGCTCGCGGTTCTTGTATCTCGGCCCCTGAAAATTCCGGGATAAAAACAATCTTAGCCGATTGCTTTTTGCCCAGGGATTCCTCCACCTGTTTCTTGAGATCCATCCAGAAAAAGTCCTGGGTGTTCTCCGCAAAGGAAACCGGGAATTCGATCCGGAATTCCTTATCGGAAGAAGAAAGATACTTCCCGTGTTGGAGCCACCCGAAGCGGATGAATGATTCTGATGAAAGCACCTCTGCCACTTCCCGCCAGACCTGTTCTGCGGGTGCAGCAACGGAGGATGTCGGCGCTGACACCGGTGCAGCCTCGGGTCCGGGCGCAGCAGGCGGCAGGGGCTCAGAAGGTTTTGGCTGTTGGATCAGCGTCTCGATCGGCGTGCTGCGAGGCGGGGGCTCCGCATCCGACGGGGATTCGCCCACCCGCGAAACCGACGGAAGCGGGACCGACTTGATGGGCGCCGAGGGCTCGGATTTTGTCTTTCGCGGGTGTTCGGCGATTACCCGTGCCGGAGCCCGGTGTGCGACGTCACGGCCTTCACCGATGGCTGCCAACGTGTCGATGACATCCGAAAGACTCGTCTGGTCAAGTAGATGGACGGCCTTGATTACGGCAACATCAAAATACAACCGCTTGTCCACCGCCCAGCGTAATCGACTTTCCGCCTCGGCAAAGTGATCTAGCAATACAAGGAGCTTTTCCACGGTAGGAATCTCCGTGTGCGCCTGATCGAGCGCTGCCTGACGGACCAGCAAATCCCGGATGTATCCGATGACGTCCCCCATCAATCGCGACAAGTCCTTACCCGCGTCGGATTGCTTCTCGATGATCTCCAGGGCCGTGGCTGCATCCATGTGAAACAGTGCCGTGCAGAGCGAATCCACGGTTTCACGGGACGTAAATCCAAAGACAGTCAGCACATCATCCGCCGCAATTCGCTCGCCGCAGAACGCGACAAGTTGATCGAGCATCGATTCCGCGTCGCGCAATCCGCCATCCGCGCCTTTGGCGACCGACTGCGCGGCTTCATCCTCCAGAATGATCCCCTCGTTGGCTGAAATCGCCTGGAGGTGCGCAGCGATCAATGCCGCGGGGATGCGCCGGAGATCAAATCGCTGGCACCGGCTCGTGATGGTGGCGGGAACTTTCTGCGCTTCCGTCGTCGCAAAGATAAATTTCACATGCGCTGGAGGTTCTTCCAACGTCTTCAGCAGCGCGTTGAAAGCCGCGGTGCTGAGCATGTGGACCTCATCAATGAGGTAAATTTTAAATGGCCCGCGGGCGGGAGCGAAGGCGGCATTTTCCCGTAACTCCCGGATGTGATCCACCGAGTTATTGCTCGCTCCGTCAATTTCTAGGACATCCAGGCTGTTGCCTTCTGCAATCTCCTTGCAGGCATCACACACGCCGCACGGCGAAATCGTCGGGCCCTTCGCGCAGTTCAGTGCCTTTGCGAGAATGCGTGCCGTGGATGTCTTGCCAATGCCGCGGGGACCCACAAAAAGATACGCCTGTGCCAGCCGGTTATTGGCAATCGCATTCTGGAGCGTCCGGGTGATGTGATCCTGACCCACCACCTGGTCAAAGGTCTGGGGACGATACTTCCGGGCAAAAACACGATAACTCACTCCGCGGATGCTTCCACAAAACCGCCGCTTTGTCTAATGACGATTCTGGATTTCGGGATTTGACACGCCGTCCGCATCCACCGTATTTTCACGTTCTGCATTATGGTGGT
The DNA here is from genome assembly GCA_041689405.1 of Terrimicrobiaceae bacterium. GTDB lineage: Bacteria > Verrucomicrobiota > Verrucomicrobiia > Chthoniobacterales > JAATET01 > JBDNGG01. Next base: position 2,412 of record JBDNGG010000102.1, read on the forward strand.
CGTAGCTCAATGGTAGAGCTCCAGTTTGTGGTACTGGCAGTTGCGGGTTCGAGTCCCGTCGACCACCCATCCCCTGGGGTCTGTCAAAGCCCAACTGATGCCGCCCTCGCACGGGGCATGGGGTTCACTTAATCGAAAGGGTTGACGGGTGTGTCTTGGCAATACCGGTGAAGTCGTCGGGATGCTTTTCTGGAGCATCAGCGCGGCGAGCAAAGGGGCAGTTCTTGCTTCCTGCTTTTTCGAGCCCTCTGCTGATCTTTCGCACATCCTCCCGGCTTCCGCGCAGTAGCGACTCACCCTGCTGGGATCTCCCATCTGTAATCTCCGGGCAATCCAAAGGTCAGTGACGATAGTCCGGCTTTTGACAAATGTCGCTAGCCCAATTTTCTCAGAACTCCCCTTCCCATGGCCGCCGAGATCGTCAAGCCCCAGGCACTCCATGCCCATCCGGATCAAACGCTCGGCCTCGGCTTCATCATGACGCCTGATTTTTTTTGTCACTTGTGCCAACGCCCCCAGAAAACGAATCAAACTTCTCCAGCAGCCCCTGCCGGAACTCCTCCGAACCAAAGCACCACCCCCGGCGGAGGGATTTGAGCATCCCGTCATCGATCGTGGACGCCGTCCGCTCGTCGCTCGCCCGTTTTTCCAAGCCCTGCCTTCCTGCCTGCCTTTTTGATCCCCTCAAAATTGCCTCCCTTCCGCACGCCCGTATATGTTTTTCAAAAATATCCCTTGATCTGATCTGATACTACTGATCCCTCCACTGACACTCGCTCTTGGTGTTGCCACCAAATCTGAGGAATCCGGCTCGCTCTTCACGCAGATAAATCGTTAGCCAGAACACGAAAGAAAATCTAGAATACAATAAAAAATGACTGACCCTTTTTTCCTTTTTTCCCTTGGCATTCGTTTGGTGAATCTCAACGCGACTGACCCCGGATTTACGGATGGCGATCTTGAGGTTGACTATTGGCTCCTGGTTGCCGCACAAACGTCCCTGATGGAATCCAGGGCCTGAGGGTCCTCCAGGGTGCTCAGATCACCCGGATCACGGTTTTCCACGACCGCAAGAATTGCCCGGCGCATGATCTTGCCTGAGCGCGTCTTGGGAAGTTGCTTCACGATGCCGATGAAGGCCGGGCGAGCGACAGCCCCAAGCCCGGTGACCACGCCCTTGGCCACTTCCCTGATCAGCGCGTCTTGTGAATCGGCGGTGGCATACTGGTCAGGCTGCCGCAGCACGATAAAGCATTTCACCACTTGACCCCGGAGTTCATCAGTCGCTCCCACGGCGGCGGCTTCCGCCACAGCAGGATGCGTGTTGAGAGCTTCCTCGATTTCCCGCGTGCCCAGCCGATGTCCAGCGACGTTGATCACATCATCCGTACGGCCGTGAATGAAGAAGAAGTCGTCTTCATCCTGCTGGGCGTAGTCGAAGCTCGAGTAAACCAGCCGGTCAGGAAACTGCCTGAAATAGTGCTGGTCAAAGAGTTCGTCGTTTTTCCAGATCGTGCTGAAGCAGCCCGGCGGCAGAGGAGGGCGGATCGCAAGCACACCGCGTTCGCCGCGGGGAACGGGGTCGCCCGTCTGTTCGTCTGCGATATACACATCGTAACCATAGACCGCCAGGCCGGGCGAGCCGGGCCGCGAGCACACCGCGCCGAGGCCCGGAGTTTGCGCGAGAATGGGCCAGCCGCTTTCCGTCTGCCAGTAATGATCCACCACGAGGACGTTCGGCAACGCAGACTGAATCCACTGCGCGGTGGTATCGTCCAACGGTTCACCCGCGATGAAGAGATGGCGCAGGCTGCTGAGATCGTGGGAATGGACGATCTCCACGTCGTGCTTTTTTAAAATGCGCATGCCCGTGGGGGAGGTGAACATCACCGTGGCCCGCGTTTTTTCCGCGATTTCCCACCAGATGCCGGCATCGGGATGAATCGGCAGACCTTCGTAAATTACTGTCGCCATTCCGTGAATCAACGGACCGTAAACTCCATACGAATGTCCCACCGCCCAGCCGATGTCCGCCGCGGAAAAAAATGTCTCACCCGGGCGCCCGTCGAAAATATGCCGCATCGAGGCCGCAAGAGCCACGGCATGTCCGCCCGTGTCGCGCAGGACGCCCTTGGGCTGTGCTGTCGTGCCGCTGGTGTGGAGAATGTAACTCGGCTCGCCGGATTCCAGCCATTCGCAGGGAATGTCCTCCTGCGCCTGCGCCCCGGCGATCTCCGC
>JBDNGG010000103.1:0-4197 GCA_041689405.1 Terrimicrobiaceae bacterium
GTTTTTTATCCTTGTGCATTGTGCGTTGGATATCTTGTTCATCAAAAAAACGACTTCGGCGTCATCAACTGACTTAGCGTAGGCCTCTACAATCCATACCATTGCATCTTCGGAAATGTGCCATTCCTCCCCCCATGCTCGAATGTATTTGAGAGTGAGTTTCGGAAATGTCTTTGGATCTGTTTTGTTTTTCATGGGGATATTTTGCTGTGTTCTGTTCCTAGGCGTTCTATGGTTTTGTCGAGGATGGCATCGTGTTCTTGTATAAAAACATCGAGTAAGAGTTCCTCGACAAATCGACATCCTTGGTGGCAATTTAGCGCTGCGGGAATACGCCTTTCTCCCATCAGCAGAAATGTCTGCTGAACGAAAGTCGGTAAACGTGGCGCCGTAAGTTGAAGCATCCGATGATAGTCGGCCTCTGTAAGTTGAGGCAGGATAATCACCTTACTCCGAAAACGGTTTGTTACCTCTCGCGGGAGTGTTTTCGCCAATATGTTAAGATCAATTCGTGGTGAGGATGCTGGCTGCGAGTGAAATCCTACCTTCGTGCGCGCTCTTGCCTCCCAGATATGCTGAAAAGCGCCAGCGGCCATAATGAACGTCCTATTACTTAGTTTTTTTTGTGCTTTACTCACGTAATCATCATTGATTTCGTCATCGGCATCATCTTTAACACCGCTAGGAATTTGGAGATCTAATAAATTAAATACCTCACATTTGAGATGGATGTCCCAACTCGTGTTGCAATCTGCCAGCTTATCGATTTCATCTAAGAAAATCATGACTCCGGGTGCATTTGCGTTTTTATTTAAGAACGAAAGGATCATTTGCCATGTTCTCACGCCAGCACGATCTGCGCTTCCGAGCAGAATCCACGAAGTTACAGTTATCGGAAGGAAGGGAATTCCTAGCTCTGCAGCAACTATTCGTGCTAAGTGAGATTTACCGCTGCCGCTAGGCCCGACAAGCATCGTGTTGAATCGTAATGAAATTGGCAGGTGGTCACGCAGCAGCGAAATGCATGCATGTCCAATAGCAATTAGCTCATCGAACGCCTCTTTTTGATGCTCGAGAATAAAGCTCTCGGACTTTTTTTGTTTTTTATCCATAGGATGTGATTATTTTTTTTAAAAGTGAGGGCAGGAGGAAGGGTTAACCTCCTCCCGCCGGTGTTTTCTCTACGGTTACTTGACGACGCTGTTTTTGATGATGCCTGCCGTTTCGGGTGACATGACCTTGCCGAGGCATTCCCACTCTTCATCCGGTGTGAGCACTCGGATCGTTTTTTCCAGAGGAACGAGCGCATCGAACTCCCCAGGCTCCATTTTCGCGATGGAGTCAGTAATCCGAGCCTTCTGGCGGCCGAGTTGCAGACGGTAGCTTGGGTATTTTGCTCCCGCAGCTTGGGTTTTTTCAACGCAGATCAACACTCCCTCATCGGGATGAGCAGGATTTGCGATAAGGTTGTCGTTTTCGTCTTTTTGCTGGGTGAGGTGCCAGACCTGCCAGGCCAGCCCAGGTGTTCCGCCGCGACTGCCATCATAGGCGGAGCCTACGAATAGGCGTGCAACAGTTTTACCATTCTCCTCGATCAGCGCCCAAAAGACTCCGAGCGGATTAGTGAGGAGGCGAACGCCGGCTTTATTGGTCTTGGAATACAGCGAATCAGGCTTATTCGCCAGCGCCCACGTATAGGCGTGGTCAAAGACTGACTTAGCGTTTCGCATCAGCGTCCGGGGGTGCGCGAAGTGCCCACCGTCAAACTCAAGGGCATGGACGCCAAGCATCCAGCCGTGTACACTTGTTTGAAACGCGGGTAAGATTCGCAGCCAGGTTTCTCCTGTTTGAAACCTGAGTTTACGCTCTGCAAATTCCGGTTTGAGGACCAGATCCTGGTAGTTGTTAAGCCGATCGCGCTTCCAAGGAGTTGCTTCGGCGTTGTGGGTAGGGTTCCCCGGGAGGAACTGAGTGGTGTTTTTCATGTTTTGTGTTGTTGTGGAGGGGGTAATCCCGCTCCGGTTTTTTGTGCCTTGGTCCTCTCCCGCTCCCATAAGTGGGAGAAAAGAAAGAATCAATCACATCAGACAAAATCTTTGCCGTCGTGGACACGGATCGCGAAAGCGATCCGCTGTCCTGCAGTTTCTCAGGTAAATCCCGGTCCAAACGGGGATCCTGGCCAGAGTTCCAATCGCCCGGCCTGAGTCTCTCCAAAAAAATAAAAAAACTTTGAGGTGACCGCTTGACTTCTTGCGCTAATCCCCGGAAAGCGAAAACAACACTTCAAAATGTCTGATAAAACGAAAATCCAATGGTGCCACTCGACGATAAATCCAATCATGGGCTGTGGAGGATGTGAGCTATTTCCATCCCCCGGAACGATCCTTACTCAAATTGATGTGGCCCTTGCGGCCCATCATCGGGTGGATCCAGGTCAGGCTAGAAAGCAATTTCGGAAACTGATTGACGAATCTTTCAGTCAAATTTTGTCACCTTCACCCGGTCACTCTAGGGCCATTTCAACCACCAACATTTGGCATGTTCGACTGCAGTTCATTAACGCCACCCACTTGGAGTTTGGTCGGGAAGCTGCTGACGAGGTCGAGTTGGTGATAAATCGGGCCATAGCCTGTTACGCAGCCAAGCTCCATCTGAATAAAGCCCGCTCGATATTGAATCCAACACGAGGGGCTAATCCCGGTTACGCGCCAACGTTCGAGACGGTCACCCGGTTCTTTGGACGTGTCTGGGAAATGGCGAGATCCCGCGATTTGCGTGGCACCTCGGACCCGCAGAAACCTTGGCTGGATGGCTGTCCCCGGCTGATTTTTGTATCGGATATGGGCGACGCCTTCTCACGAGATTCCGATTTCTCATTCCTTGAGGATGAGGTCATTGCCCCAATCCGTTCTCCGCAGGGGCAAAGACATTTCTGGCTTTGGCTCACCAAGCGCCCAGACCGCATGGCCCGCTTTGGTGAACGAATCGGTGGGTTCCCGCAAAATGTCTGTGCTATGACAACCTTGACTGGCCCCGACAAGTTGCACCGGATTGATGAACTTCGTGAGGTTCAGGCGTCGGTTCGTGGTCTCTCGGTCGAGCCACTATGGGAACGAATTGCACCCGACAATCTAAACCTCGACGGAATTTCGTGGCTGATTGTAGGCGGAGAGAGTGGCCGAAAAGATGCAGTCCGCCCTTTTGATCTTTCCTGGGCGCGGGAACTTCGGGATCACTGCGGGGAAAGGAAAGTGGCGTTTTTCTTGAAACAGTTGGGGCGGCGGCCGGTTTTCGAGGGCGAGGAAATTTCGCTCCGCGACGGCCATGGAGGCGACTGGAGCGAGTGGCCGGAGGATCTGCGGGTGCGGGAGGTGCCGGTGGGCTTCAAAGTTTCTTCCACATTTTGAAAAAAAATTTGACAGATATCGTCCGCTAAAACCAAACCAGCTATATCATGAGAAATCCATCTTCGAAAACCCTTCAAGTCAAATTCGAGAACATTACTGAGAAGATCGGTTCTATCGCCTGGCTCTGTGAGCAGCATATTTCGCTCAACTTGAGACGGAGAATGATAGAAGGCAAGGTTATCCGCGTTGCAGAACTCTTGATCAACGGGATGGTTCTCTCGATCGCCGCCGATGGGGCCTGGCGCCGCGATCACGCCCATATCTGGCACGTAGAGCCAGGCTATTACGAAGTTTTCATCGAATCCGACTTAGAAAAACCCGTTTGCGGAGTCGCCTTGACCCCGGACGCAATCCAACTCGTCCACCGGATCGCTACTCTCGGCTGCAGCGAGTTTAAAAAGTGGCTCAAGGAATATGCGCTGGAAGTCACTATGGACATTGTCCTGCTCCCCGAAATGTCCACGTAAAGTCGTGCGCCTAAAACTAGCCGTTCCCCCGCTCGACCTGCTGATGTAGCCGTTGCCGAATTTCGAGGTGTCGATCCTCCAGTGCCTCGCGTAATCGCCCCATTGCCAAAGATTGAGGTTGCCCATGATTTGCCGTTGGGGCCGTGTGTAATCCCATCCATCGCCAAACCGCGATGCGACGTAGGAGTCACCCGATGCTGGCCGCGTGACATAACCGTCCGCAAATTTGCTGGTCGTGAACCCGGACCCGGTGATTACAGCGGGGATAACCACCGGTGTAGGGTCACCAGCTGTGCCAATGGAAACCACTGCCATTAAGATCA
>JBDNGG010000104.1:0-11654 GCA_041689405.1 Terrimicrobiaceae bacterium
TGAGCCTATTGTCGCCCTTTTACTTACCCATGGCCACTTCGATCATATCGTTGATGCAGCTGCGGTCCAGCAGCGCCATGCCTGCAAAGTCGCGGTGCACGCAGACTCCCGGGCGATGGTGGCTGAACGTGGTTTTTTTTCAAAATGGGGATTTCAACTCGAAATCGAGCCCGCCCACCCGGATGTGGACTTGGCGGAATCCGAGTCTGCCGAGTTTGCAGGACTCCACTTCGACGTCCTGGAGGTCCCGGGCCACTGTCCGGGCAGCATCTGTTTCTACCTCAAAAACGACGGGATTGTATTTGGCGGCGATGCGTTGTTTGCAGGCGGCATTGGCCGATGGGATCTTCCCGGAGGCAATAAGGATCTCCTCCTCGAGAAGATTTTTCAAAATCTGCTGACACTGCCGGAAGAAACGATCCTATATCCGGGGCACGGTCCTCATACAACGATCGGCCACGAACGCCGGACAAATCCCTTTTTAGCCTGAGCTGCATCGGTTTCAACTTCGCGTCGGCGGCACGCGTTCAGACGGTCGCAGGCGGAGCAGCGCTTATTCTTCGTGAATGACCGCGAGGTTTTTGCCTCCAAGCGTTTCGAGGAACTCACGGGTGGATTGTTCAGAGAACTGCGGATCACGTGACTCGATAGCGACGTAAAATTTGTCTTCAGTGACCTTTTTAAACCGCTCCCAATTGAACATCGGATGATTCCAGCGCGGGAGCCCGTTAAGAATCAACATCCCGAACACTGCGGTGAATGCAGATAGCAGGATGGTTAGCTCAAACATGATCGGGAAAAATGCAGGTGCGGTCATGATATCCGTCGGCTTTCCGGCAACCACGAGCGGGTATAAAATCGACGACGGAATAAACTGCAGAGAAACGGCCGTGATAAATCCGATCAGGCCACCAACGAAGACCAGCCGACCGAGAAGCGATCGGCTCAGTCCCATGGCCTCGTCCATTCCATGAATCGGAAAGGGCGAGTAGACATCCCAACGCTTGAAACCCGCGGCACGGATTTTTAAGGCGGCTTGGTAGAGGTCCCGCGCGCTGTCAAATTCCGCAGCAACTGCGAATAAGGCAGATTTTTGATCTCCAGCGATGTGCATTAGTGTTTTTCTCCGTAGTGGGGGTCAGCTTCAGGTAGGACCGCTTTCACCTCAAACATACAAATCATCGGAAGGAAGCGGATGAAAAGCAGGAATAATGTCATGAACAATCCAAACGTTCCGATGAATGTCAGCACGTCAACGATGCTCGGGTGAAACTGCTGCCATGAGCTCGGCAAGAAGTCCCGCTCGAGCGTCGTTCCAATAATCACAAACCGCTCGAACCACATCCCGACGTTCGGGAACTGGACAAGAATCCAGACGGCCCACCAGTTGTGTCGGCACCACTTAAACCAGAAGAACTGCGGGGCGACGACGTTACACGTCATCATGACCCAATAGTTCCACCCGGAGGGGCCAAATGCGCGATTCCAGAAAGCAGCCTGCTCATACGGGTTGCCGCCATACCAGGCAATGAACAACTCCATGAGATAGGCGTAGCCTACGATCGACCCTGTCAGCAGGATGATCTTACACATTTTATCCACGTGGCTCGGCGTGATCAAATCTTTTAGCGAAGGCCAAATGGCAGTCGCGGGGATCATCAACGTAAGAACCATTGCAAATCCGCCGAAAATGGCGCCTGCCACGAAGTAGGGCGGGAAAATAGTCGCATGCCATCCCGGGATAACGGACGTTGCAAAGTCAAAGGAAACGACCGAATGCACCGATAACACAAGCGGCGTAGAGAGGCCTGCGAGCAACAGATACGCCATCTCGTAGTGACGCCACTGGCGGTTACCTCCCCGCCATCCGAGGGCAAAGATTCCGTAGAAGAACTTCTTAATTTTCGAAGTGCAGCGATCCCGCAGGGTTGCAAGATCCGGAATAAGACCTGTGTACCAAAAAAGAACTGAAACGGTGAAATACGTGGACACCGCAAAAACATCCCACAGCAGCGGACTCCGGAAGTTGGGCCAGATCGCGTTTGAATTCGGCACCGGTGCCAGAAACCACACCATCCAGACCCGCCCGACATGAAGCGCCGGGTAAATGCCGGCGCATACCACCGCAAAAAGTGTCATCGCTTCTGCCGCCCGGTTAATGGAGGTTCGCCATTTTTGCCGGGTGAGAAACAAAATCGCCGAGATCAGCGTGCCTGCGTGGCCAATACCGATCCAGAACACGAAGTTCGTGATGTCCCATGCCCAACCGACGGGATGGTTATTGCCCCATACGCCGATACCCGTGGAAACGAGATAAGCCAGCATGGTGAAGCACATGAGCATGAGCGGAACGGTCACTCCCATGGCTATATACCACCAGGTCGGAGTCCTCGCTTCTACGATGGAGCTGATGTAATTGCTGATCCATCCCATGGTGCGCTCGTTCAAGACGAGCGGAGGGCGAACGACGGCAACTCCGGTTTCCGGAGGCTTGACGGGATCGATCGTGGCGGTGCTATCTGCCATAAAATTCAGTTAATGGTGAGCCTCAGGAGCATGGCTTCCGTGGGGATCGGCAGCGCCGTGGGATGCTTCGCCATGATGGGCTTCGTGATAATCGGGCGTGTTGATGTTCCCCACTAGTTCGGCACCTGGCATTGCTGGATTCGGGTTCTTGATTCGGGCGAGATACGTGATGCGGGGGCGCGCATTCACGTATTTCAGCATGGTAAATCCACGCGGGTCTTTCCGCAGCTTGGAAACCAATCGATCCGGGTTATTTTCGTCGCCGAAAACGATAGCCTCAGATGGACAGGCCTGCTGACATGCGGTCTTGAAGGGCGCCACCGCGACCTTAGACTTATCGGATGCTCCTGCCTTAACCGTGCGCGCGATCTTCGCTTCCTCGATGCGCTGGATGCAAAACGTGCACTTTTCCATCACACCGCGCATGCGAACCGTGACATTCGGGTTTTTGCTCATTTTCAAGCTGTCCGCCATCCCCTTAGGAGCAAGCGGGCCAAAGTAGAGCTTGTCAATCGGACGCTGATTGTAATCGAAATGATTAAACCGACGGACTTTCCATGGGCAGTTATTGGCACAATACCGAGTGCCGATGCAGCGGTTGTAAGCCATCAAATTGAGGCCATCTTCGCTGTGTACTGTCGCGTTCACCGGACACACCGTTTCGCATGGCGCATTTTCGCAATGCTGGCACGTGATCATCTGCGCAACCATCTCCGGATTTTCGAGCGAACTCTCCGGGCTCGCGAAATAGCGATCTATGCGGATCCATGCCATGTCGCGGCCCCGGATCACCTGATCCTTACCTACGACGGGCACGTTATTTTCCGCTTGGCAGGCAACCAGACAGGCATTGCAACCATTACAAACATTCAGGTCAATTGTCATTGCCCATTGCTCTTTGGCCATCTGCCCAGGCTGAAACAGCGGATTTTTGTAAATCGAAATCTCCGGTGGCAAGTGGCCATCCATGCCCATATTCAGGGCAAAAGTTGGATCTTTCTTAAAGCGATCCAGCGTGCCTTCGCGGAATAGATCACGACCTTCCATGGACTGATGCTCCTGAGGACGAGCGAGCTTATATTTCGGACCCCGGGTAGCCTTCACACTAACTCCCTTACGGAAACGAGGTGTGGCTGCCGTGCGCAGCGGATAGGCGTCAAATCCCACTCCCTGCATGAGGGCCGAAACATCTTTCCGGCCGTAACCGAGGGAAATCGAAACGGAATCATCCGCGTGCCCGGGCGCAATCAGAGCCGCGCATTCAAGACGGGATTCTCCAGCTGCGATTTCCACCATATCTCCGTCTTTAATTCCCATCTCAGCCGCGTCAGCCGGGCTGATCAGCGCTGCATTGTCCCACGTAAGTTTGGTGACAAAGTCCGGGGTCTCTTGGAGCCACGAGTTATTGGCATAGCGCCCGTCATCCACGCTGCTACTCTTTAGGAAGACAATCTCGGTGCCGTCGGAAGGAGAGGGTTGGTAGGCGGCAATGGCCGATGTGATTGCACCACTGTTGAGTTTCAATGCGGCCGCTGGAAAGGCGGACTCCGCGAGAAATCCCGTGCGCACGTATTCGTTCCATGCGAGATCCAACGCCGATCCGGTCGAACCGAGGCGCTGTTGGAATGTCTCGCGGACGATTTCAGGGCCCTCGGGCCGTGGACGGCCCAGGAGTTGCGATAGAATATCCAACTGCGACACTCCATTCCAAAGCGGAAGGATCATTGGCTGGATGGAGGTGTGCGTCCCGTCAAATGTCCGAGTATCGCCCCAGGTTTCAAGATAGTGAGAAGCGGGAACGGCCCATTTGCACGTTTTCGACGTTTCATCCTCATAAAGCGAAAGATGGATGCTCGTCGGCACCGTTTTGAGTAGATCCGCAAAGTTGATGTTCGCTGGTGCGTTGTAAACCGGATTTCCTCCCAAGATCATGAGTGTCTGCACGCTCTTGCTTGAAAGAGCCGCCGCAAGATCTTCGATTGACGCAGCCTTGGAGCCCGGGGCGGTTTTATAGCCCAGAAGCGTGCTTCCCAAACTGCCGAGGGCTCCGTTGAGTGCGTAACCGAGGGCCTGAACTGCCGCCGGTTGCTCACGCCCGACGATCACAAGGGCACGACCGCTTGCGCTTGCCAAATCCTTAGCGCATTCGTTTACCCAAACATCATCGAAGGAAGCGCTGCCTGCAGGAAATGCTGAAGCCGCAGACGCCAAGGCGGAATTTCCCGTAAGCGATGCAACTTGAACCGAGACAGCCGCCAAAAATGCTCCCATGTCGCACGCGCGAACACGCAAACGATGGTCTGCTAATCCGCCTGTCGAGGTATAATGGTTTTCGACCACGTAGAGGCGGTTCATCCCGTGCCCCACTTGCTCGGGTTTGCGGCGTTGATAAAACGCAGTCGCGAAGGAAGGTCCCGTTTCTGAAGTATCCAGAAAATCTGAATCCAACGCGAGGATGACATCCGCTGCCTCAAAATTAGGTCGAACGCTCGTCCCCTCGCCAAATGCGATAACCGCAGCCGACGTGGACTCACCCGTGGCAAGCGGCTCGTATTCAGCCCAAATCATTCCTGGAAACGCAGCCTTGAGTTCCGTGCGAAGACGGTCCCTCGATGGCGAATTGATGAAATCCGCAAGCACGGCAAGGCCGTCACCCCGCTGCCGAATTTCTCCGATCAGCGTGTCAAAACTAGCAGTATCGGTCGAAGCTCCCTCGCGTTTGATCGCCTTTAGCCGGTTCGGATCATAGAGATCGAGAACGCTTGCTTGAGAGAATACATCTGTCCCGCCGTTGCTGTAAGGATGCAAGGGATTACCTTCAACCTTGGTAGGACGTCCGTCTGAGGTCGTCGCAATTAACGGAATCGCACCCAGCCGCGTGGGCGTGGCGGTCGCGTAATAAAGAAACTTGCCCGGCACGGTCCACTCGACCCCCTGCGTAAGGGGCACGAGAAACGACGGCGGTCTGCGGCAACCCGTGAGTCCGACACCGGCAAGCGCCATCGAAGCACCCATGAGCTTGAGAAAGTCGCGCTTCGACAATCCCGTCTCGTCATAAACGGCGGCGCCTGATGGAAATTCCCGTTGAAGCGTTTCCTCGAACTCCGGCGTATTCTGGAATTCCTCCATGGAGCGCCACATCGTCGGATGTTCCAGCCGGGGCGGGTGATTGATGATTTTTTTCATCGGTGGCATCCTCCGCAGGTGACCGGAGGATTCACATCCCATTCTTGTTTAAACTTCATGCCTATTTCGCGCTGCGTTTCGCCAGCCACTGGCTTCCATTTCATATTATAAATTTCCTCCGGCGGACGCAGGTGGTTTTCCGGTGCCCTGTGGCACTCCAAGCACCATGCCATGCTTTGCGGCTCATGCTGGTAGACGACCGGCATTGCGCTGACGTCTCCGTGACAGCTGTAGCAACTCACCCCACGGTTGACGTGAACAGCATGATTGAAATACGCGTAATCAGGCACCTGGTGAACCCGCGCCCATTGCACAGGGCGTCCGGTTTTCCAGCTCTCAACCACGGCTGTGAGTTTCGGGCTGTCATGCTTGATTTTCCCTTCGCCATGACAGCCGATGCAGGTCGCCGTCGTGGGGACATTCGAATGCGATGCAACCTCTACAAAACTATGGCAATATCGGCAATCCATCCCGAGCTGTTCCACATGGACGACATGTGAAAAAGGAACCGGTTGGTCGGGCTCATATCCCACGCGGGTGTATTTCGGAGTGAAATAATACCAGATCCCGCCCACCAATGTGGTGACGATGACACCAATGCAAATCGTCAGCTTCAGTGGAAGCCAGTTTAACCATTTTGGAAAAAAATTCGCCATAGCTATCGAATCAGGGCCGGGCCGTCGGAAAAAGTTGGAATGCGTGGAAAAGGCACAAAATCATATACGCGCGCGGTAACGCTAGTATTAAAAAATCTAATATCAAACACATTTTGGGTAATTTGTGCCGTGCAGCAGATCTCGCCCGCGTTGGCGCAGGCAACTTGCAAAATCCGCTTCGCGCCTGTCAATAGAATCGATAGATTTTTCGTCATGAAATGCATCCGCTACTCAGCCGTCCTTTCCCTTCTCGGCCTGTCATTGTCACTCACTGCGCTGGCAAAAAGCCCGCAGCCCCGGCTTCCGGCGATAACCCTGGATGTTGCAGGAGTTGCCGTGGAGGCTGAAGTCGCCGACCAACCAGAAACCCGGCGGATCGGGATGATGTTCCGAACGGAAATGGCAGAAAACGAGGGCATGCTGTTCGTGATGGATGAGCCTGGACCGGCATCTTTTTGGATGAAAAACACATTGATCCCGCTGTCAATCGCCTACATCAACCAGACGGGAATGATTCTTGAAATCTACGAGATGCAGGCCAACGACGAGACTGCTATTCAGAGCCGGTTTTCCACGATCTTCTACGCGCTGGAGATGCCCGGCGGCTGGTTTCAGCGGCAAGGCATCAAGCCAGGGTCGCGGATTTCCGGTCTTCCTCCTATCCCTTGAGATCCTCGCCAGTCACGGCATTGCTGATGACGAACTTTTCCGGATGGAATGTCGGGTCTGAGCGGAATGTAAGGCGTCCGGCGTAACGGCGCTCAATATCAATCAAGAGTTCCTCATCTTCCTCACGCAGGCGGCCGAGCAGATCCGGGTGCACGGCGATCTTGATCTCGTGAACGTCCACCTGGTGTTTTTTCATCACGGAATGGAGTGCGCGCTGGAGTTCGACGCTCATCGTCATCGGACTTTTAATCAATCCCCGCCCATTGCAATACGGGCAGGTGATGAATTGAGAACTTGCGAGACTTTCGGCGGCACGCTGCCGGGTCATTTCCATGAGCCCGAGCTGTGAAATCGGGAGCACATGGGTCCGCGCCTTGTCACGCTTGAGCCGATCCCGCACCCGTTGATACACCGCCTGCTGATCCTTGCGGCTCTTCATATCGATGAAATCTCCGACGATTAGTCCGCCGATATTCCTCAGACGAAGCTGGCGCGAAATCTCATCCGCAGCTTCAAGGTTGGTCGTGAGGATCGTTTTATCCATGTCCTTCCCGCCTTTGTTCCGCCCGGTGTTGACGTCGATGGCGATCATCGCCTCGGTTTCATCGATCACGATATACCCGCCGCATGGCAGCCAGACCTGCCGGTGAAATGCGGCATCGATCTGAGGCTGAACGCCAAAAAAATCAAAAATCGGCTGTACTCCACCGTAGTGATGCACGCGTTTTTTTGCTCGCTTTGAAATTTGCTCGACGAGTGATTGCATGCGCTCGAAGGCAACGAGATCATCAACCAACACTTCATCCACCTCATCTGTAAGAAAATCACGCACCGTGCGATCAATGAGGTCTGGCTCGTTAAAGAGCACTGCGGGAGCCCTTTTCTCCTCCATGCCCTGGGCGATTTCATCCCATTGATCGAGCAGCAAACTGAGATCGCGTACGAAATACCGGGCGCGCTGGTCCTGCCCGGCCGTACGCATGATCACTCCCATCCCTTCGGGCAGGTCGAGTTCCCGAAGGATTTTGCGCAGCCGATCGCGCTCTTTGGGATCATCGATCTTACGGGAGATGCCGCATTGATCATTGAACGGCATGAGCACAAGATACCTGCCTGGCAGACTGATGTTAGTTGTGATTCGCGGACCTTTGTTGCTGATTGGCCCCTTGCTTACCTGCACGATGACATCTGCCCCGACGGGATAGATCGTCGGGATATCTTTGGCGGTGATCTTTTTCTTTTGAGTTTTCCCGCCGCCATCGGCGCGAGAGACCTCTTCCACGCCGCTATCGAGCGCAGCCGGGATGGCATCCCAAAAGTGCAGGAACGCATTTTTCTCAAACCCGATATCGACGAACATGGCCTTGAGTCCGTGTTCGATGTTGCGGACTTTGCCTTTATAAATTCCGCCGACAATATTGCGGTCCGTTTCGCGCTCGATGGTATATTCTTCGAGGCGGTTATTTTCCATCAGCGCTACCCGTTTTTCGAGTTTTTCGCAGCTGACGATGAGTTTGGTTCCGGTCGGTTTACGGCCTAAACCGAGGAGACGTTTTACAATTTCGAACATGATATAATAAAAATACTGCCCGGCAAAGCGGGACAGGAGAAGGGTTAATTTTTGGATGCATCTTCATCGGTGGAACGGACGTCGCGGTGGAGGCACGGAACGCTCCGGACTCTCCCGCGGTTTTTTGTCTCCACCTCGGTTGAAGAAATTAAGTAGGCCCTTGCGTTCCCGCTCGGGTTTTTGCACGCGCCCACGCTCGTCGGGGGCGTCGCGAATGGATGGCGCTGCAACTGCAGTCGCTACACGTGCAAGGTCCGGTTGCTCGACCACATCGGTCGTCTCCGGATCAGCAGCGAGAGCGGCCGGGATATCACGACCGAAATTCACACTTTCAACATATTTGGAATTGCCAACGGCAGGTTCGAGGCGGGCCAGCAAAAATGGCTCCTCCGCTTCATCCAATGCAAACGTTTCCTCCAGAATCTTACCCGCAATGGGGGCCGCCACGCCACCACCGGATTTAGCACCCTCCACCATGATACATATGGCGTACCGGGGATTGTCGTACGGGGCGAAAGCGATGAACCAAACACGGTTGTCTGTCTTGCCTTGGAACTTGAACTGCGCCGTCCCGGTCTTTCCGGAAACTCCGAGATCCTTGATGGCCGCAGCGCGCCCCGTGCCGCCGCCTTCATTGCACACTTTCCACATCCCCCGGCGGATGTGCTCAAAATCCTCCGGATCAATGCCTCCGTCGGTGATGAGGTTCGATCGGATCTTGGCTGGTTCTTCCAGCACGACTTCACCCGTCGGCGAGACCACTTTATCCACGAGTCGCGGATAGTAAACCGTGCCTCCATTCGCAACGGCAGCTGTGACCATCGCCATTTGCAGTGGAGTGGCCAAAACGAACCCCTGCCCGATGGAAGTATTCGCCGTGTAGCCATCGCGCCAGCGGTCATTAGGATGTTTATTGGAAAGCCAGTCCTTCCCCGGCAAGATCCCGGGAGACTCGCCAGAAAGCGGGATTCCCGATTGCTGCCCAAGCCCCATGAGATTACCAAAAAAGGTAATTTCATCGATCCCTGTAGCAATGCCGTAGCGATAAAAGTAGCCGTTACATGAGACTTTGAGCGCGTCCATAAGCCCAAAAGTCCCGTGCTTCTGGCTATGGCATTTCATGAATACATCTCCAAAAGCAATTCCCCCGCCGCATGGGAAGCTGCGGTCGCCAATACCACTGCGCAATCCAGCAATCGCAATGGGAACTTTGTATGTCGATCCGGGTGCATAGGCACTCGTGGCGCGGTTGAGCAACGGATTTGTCGTGTCTTGATTCAATGCAGCCCAGTCGGTGGCAGCGATGGCCGGGATGAACATATTCGGATCAAATGAGGGCACAGATGCCATGGCTAGAATGCCACCAGTATTCACATCCACGACCACAGCTGCGGCCCGCCCGACAGCCCGCAACGCCTGCTCCGTGATATACTGGATCCGCGCATCGATGGTGAGAAAGACGCGATTTCCAGGCACTGGCTCGATCAGTTCGACTTCCTCTTCCAGAATCTTGCCTTTGACGTCGCGTTGGAGCACGCGCACGCCCGCTTTGCCGTGGAGATAGTCATCCATGGCCAACTCGATTTGCGCCTTACCCTCCACATCCGGTTGGTAGAAGTTGAACTTCCTCGCTTCCTCAAGATCGATTTGCTGCGGAGCACCGACGTATCCAAGGATGTGCGAGGCCAGAGATCCATACGGATAATAACGCACCGGCTTCACGTCCGCCTTGAGCCCGGGCAAGCCCAAATTGCTTTCAAGGACGCGTGCCATGGTATCAAAATCCAAATCCTGCCGATACGTGTAGGGAATCAGCGTGTCATTGCGATAATGCACTTGTAACCGCTCGGCATTGTAATCTTGCTCAAGATCCAGTTCCCGCAGGCGAGGAATAATCGTCTCATTGACCACCTCCGCGATATCAATTTCCTCACGCTCCTCGGCCATTCCCCGAACGATGATGCGGTGCTTCTCCTGCCGTTTCGGGAGCGACCCGTGTTCATTGCGATACGACGCAACGATGTCTGGCAGATAAAAATCTAATTCGAAGCTGGCGCGGTTTTCAACCAGCGCGATCCCATTGCGATCCATGATTTCGCCTCGCACCGCTGGAAGTCGCACGGTTACCTGCGAGCGGCCACGGACTTTTGCGGTGTATTCATCGCCGCGCGCCACCTGAACCCACCAGAGGCGAGCAACCAACCCCGCAAGAGCAAGAAGCGTCAACACTCCCATCGCGATGATCCGTATTTGATAAGAACTCTTTTTCATCGCTCGATCTCCCGCATACGTTGAAATCCAGAACTACGCCCCACCACCCACGTAACTGCAAACCAAAACACCGGCGCCACAAATAACGTGATGATGCCAGGTCCCAGGATTTTCCACGTGACGTCGCTGCTATAGAAAATACCGCCCGCTTCCATCCGGCGAAAGGTAATCATTGCAAACTGCAATGCAGGCAATGAAATAGCAGCAGAAGCACTCATAAGCGTATGCAACTCCCAATGTCCGCGCAAAACCAGCGGACGCAAGCCCTGACAGATCAATCCGACGAAAAGATAGAACAATACAGACCATCCCAGCCCAATTTCAGCGCTGCCACCAACTACCTGCAAAGTGGCGAGATCACTCATGAGTCCGATCGCCACCGCGAGGACGAGCATGAGTGGAAATGGCAAGATCATGGCGCCATAACAAAAAAGCACGGGAATCAAGTTCACCCGCGCGTCGCTAAGAAATCCCATCGGCGGGATAAACTCCTGTAAAACGAGCAGAAGAAACGTCCCCACGACGAGCCCCATGGCTATCAGAGCATCCCTCATTTCTCCCCCACAATAACGAAGGAATCCGAGAGAGTGGAGAAATCGACAGCCGGCGTTAGGATCGCCTGACCATCCAATTCCCGCTGCCGAAAACTCTTCACCGTTCCCACAAGCAGGCCCGAAGGAAACACCGCTCCAACCCCCTGCGAATAGATTTTTTGCCCCGGCTGGAGGTTTGCATTTTTCGAAAGAAAATTCATTTGAAGCTCTGGTTCCATGGCA
>JBDNGG010000105.1:0-2898 GCA_041689405.1 Terrimicrobiaceae bacterium
TGGGCCTTTTCGGCTGACAGTCCATGGGTGACAGTCTTTGCGCGCACTTTTCTCGTCCAGATCCAGGCTCGGGGCGGCTGGGGCATGACACTTCCTTGGCTCAAGGATTCGAAGCTCCCGAGCTGTGCTGCCAGGGCGCGGTAGCGGGTGCGGGCGGCGGCGGGAATGTCGGATGATTTGGCCGGTTTGAAAATCGGATAGAAAAAAACGCTTCTATTGGAAACTTGGGAAACTTGGGGTCAGTGTGCAAATCTTGACAAAATGGGAAGGCAGAGAGATGTTGGAAAGATGGCTCGGAGTGTGCGAATCGAATATGGCGGGGCCTTTTATCACGTCATGGCGCGGGGGAACCGGCGGGAGGCAATATTTTTAGACGATGACGACAGGCGCTTTTTCCTGCAGGCGCTTTCCGAGGCCTGCGAAAAGACGGGGTGGCGAGTGCATGCGTGGGTGCTGATGGGCAACCATTATCATCTGTTCATCGAGACGCCGGAAGCCAACCTTGCGGAAGGCATGAAGTGGCTGCAGAACACGGTGACACGACGATTTAATATTCGTCACCGGCAATGGGGGCGGACATGTCTCCCATGCCTGAAATTCGTGCTCTATGATTTGCTTACAACACTAAATCCAAACCCAGTCAAAAGAAAAACGGCGCACCTGTGGGAGGTGCACCGTTGTGAACAATCTGGATTTTCGAAGGTTTTTTTAAACAGGGGCTTTGAGTCCGCCTGCTATTTCCTCAATGTGCCATTCCCTCAATGTCGAGAGGTTTATAGCCGCCTTTACTCCTGAAGTAGAGGAAAAGTGCTATGTATGCGACTAGCATGATTGCCGGGAATATGGCCATATCTCCAAGTGCACGTTGGCTGGCGGCACCTTTGGTCTCAGCGACGGCAGCTTTGAACTCATCGGATTGCGCAACAGGGAGTTTCGAGAGTTCGGCATCCAAGGCCGCCTGATCGACTACCTCGTAGTGGATGACTTCATAAATTGAACGAAGTTCCGTCGTAGTCAGTTTGCCATCTTCGACAAGCCCCGGGATTGCGGCAGCCAACTTGCTGTTGGCAACTGCGTCGATCTGTTTTCCGGCTTGAAGTGCGCCGATGAACGGGAATCCGAGAGTTCCAACCGTAAGCATGCCGATGCCTGAGATCGCGTTTAGCGTGAGCGCGCCTCCGCGAGGGGTTTGTTCGGCAACAACGCCGAGCATGGTGGGCCAAAGGAAGGTTTTTCCTACCGCATAAAGGGTGGCGGTTGAGAAGATCGCGATCAACCCGGTTGCGGTTGAGAGAGTGATGAGGCCTACGATTGCAAGCACCGAGCTGATAATGAGAAGTCCGAGAGGTGTTGCCACACGAATAATTGGACCTGCGTTGAAGCGAAGCACCATCATGATCAACGAAGTGTAAACCAAGACCCAGCCGGGATGGAACTTGCCTTCGGCTACCCCTTCCATAATTCCTGTGATCCATCCGTCAGTTCCGATCTCGGTAGTAGCCAGAGGCATCATAATAAGAGCGAGGAAGAACATGAGGGGTCGCCCCATTGAGCGTGTGTATAGTCCGAAAGCGACCACGATCGCGACACCGATCAAGATGAAGAAAATGCGGAGACCATTGTCGATCACACCATTGACCGAAAAGAAATCTATGAGCTGAAGGGATGTGAGGAAGCCGACGATGAGGGCACCGAGAATTCCGAATTCGGACAGCATCTGGCGGTAGCTGACTCCTGAGGACACTCGTTCGTGAACAGGGAACTTTAGTGGAAGGAGCATCACAAGGTAGATGATAGCGGGAAGGGCGATAATTCCAACTTTTACGCCCCATTCCACATTACCCATGAAGATCACAATAGTACCGGCGATGACCAATCCACCCGGCCAACCGGCGTGGAGAATGTTCAGCCACTTGGTTTTCTCTTTATTGAAAACGGTTGCGATGACTGGGTTGATGAAAGCTTCAACCGTGCCGTTACCGAGAGCAAGAACGAGAGATCCCCAGTAGAGGAGTTGGTATGCGAGTTCATTGTTGCCTGCTTTTCCGACAAAGTAGGCGGTGACACCCATGACTGCCCATGTTATATGCCCGATGAAGGCGATAATCATCGAGGCTTTGTAGCCGATTTTATCGATGAAAAGGCTGAAACCGATGATACTGATGGCGAATGGCCAAATACCGATTCCGGCAAGCCGTCCGATCTGAGCCTCATCGAGCCCGAATTGGGCACCCCATTCGTTGAGAAGAAACATTCGGCTGATGAAGCCGAAGGCGGTTGTGATGAGAGCTACGAAACAGCCCCAGAAAATGAGTTTGTTTGTTCTATCTTCGTTCATGGCATTGGATTTGAGAAATTAAAACCTGAGTTTCCCGCTTACAAGATGTGGGCAAGTGCAAAGTTTGAGGAAGCTTTCGCAGCCGAGAATCGGGGCGAATTCGATTTTGATTTGGTTGTTTTTTCATGTATTCTCGGACGTGTTTGTGGGGATTATCTGGTCGGCGGGGTGTTGGCAAGCATTCGGGCCGTGTAAACTAGTAAACTAGCAAACTAGGGGTCAAAACTAGGGGTCAGTGTGCAAAGCTTGACAAAATGGGAAGGCCGAGAGATGTTGGAAAAATGGCTCGGAGTGTGCGAATCGAATACGGCGGGGCGTTTTATCACGTCATGGCGCGGGGGAACCGCCGCGAGGCAATATTTTTAGACGATGACGACAGGCGCTTTTTCCTGCAGGCGCTTTCGGAGGCCTGCGAAAAGACGGGGTGGCGAGTGCATGCGTGGGTGCTGATGGGCCACCACTATCATCTGTTCATCGAGACGCCGGAAGCCAACCTTGTGGAAGGCATGAAGTGGCTGCAGAACACGGTGACACGACGATTTAATATTCGTCACCGGCAA
>JBDNGG010000106.1:0-8040 GCA_041689405.1 Terrimicrobiaceae bacterium
CATTCCATCATGTCCCAATCTCCTGTAGGTAGCGCGGGCTCAGTCAGGTCTCCAAGGATTTTTGCTCCCGTCCCTTTGGCCCAACCGATCACCGTGCGATGCTTAAAATCGGGGGTCTCCGCGCCTCGCAAAGATACCATTTTTGCCACCGGAAGATTGCGTTTGTAGATCACGACGATTTCCCCTTTTTCGACCAAGTCAACGACGCTGGAGAAGTGCGTTTTCGTATCGCTGACATTCATGGATCTCACATTCGTCTAGTGGATCTACAAGTTGGTCGTGTCAATTTTCTTTGATGGTGAACAGAGCCATCAGTTACCGAAATGATCCTCTTTTTTTACCGTGCCGTCGTCATCGCTACCCCGCTGGATCGTGTTGAGTCTTTTGAAGAGGAGTTTGAGATCTTTGAAACCGCCGATAAGGAACCAGACGGTAGCTATTGCGCCGGTCACACCGCCGAAAATGATGTTAAACAGCCACCAATTTGCCTACTGGAATCGCGCCAACGCTAAAAAACCTGCCAGAGGGTAATTCCCAAATACGTCATCAAGAAAAACATCACCGACACAACTTTCAGCCAATATTCGGCTAGTGCGAAGAGCGACATCATCATCTTTTGTACCCCTCCCCTCCAAACGAAAAGCACGCGCTTGTTGCAAATAGATACTGCCCCCCCCTCGCCCGCAGCCTGTTTCGGGAGTGAACTTTCTACGCGTTGTGTCCGACTTCGATGGGCGTGTAAGCGCGGGATCGCGCTTTCCCGATGAAAAATCCCTGGGCATAATCCACGCCGAGCTCAGCAAGCAGGTCCATCTGGTCCTGATTCTCGACGCATTCGGCAATGGTCTTGATATTCTTTATTGCAGCCACTTCCCGGATGGCCCGGATGATTGCCTGATTGAATTTATTGTGAACTAGATCGCGCATGAACGAGCCGTCGATTTTGAGAAAGTCCACGGGCAGATTTTTCAGGTAGGCCAGCGATGAGAAGCCTGCACCGAAGTCGTCCAACGCGATCTGAACGCCCATTTCCTTGATGGATTCCAGCACTTGTCGCGCCTGATCCAGATGGGAGATAATTTTAGACTCGCTGATTTCAAGGAAGAATCGGCTAGCGCAGACATTGTGTGCCTGGAGGGCATCGCCGATATAGGCGATGATCTCGGTATCCTTGAAGGAGGGCGCTGCGAGATTTACTCCGACAGAAATTGTAGGGTCGCTGCCGAGCATTGCGACGGCGCGCTCGATCACAAATCGATCCACCTTGGTACTCTGCCCGGAGCGTTGGGCAGAGTTCAAAAACGCACTGGGGCTTATAATCATTGTGTGCCCGGGATCGATATATCTAAGCAGCGTTTCTTGATACAGCATCTCGCGCGACTGCATAGCAACCACCGGTTGCAACCAAAGCTCCAGAGTACCATCCTTCATCGCCGCACCGATTTTTGTAGCCCAATCGGTGTCGGCAATAAGCTGTGCGAGCGAGCTATTTTTTTCGCAGTAAAGCTCCACGCGATTGCGCCCGCCAGCCTTGGCAGCGTAACACGCCGTGTCTGCCGCAACCAGGAGTTCACTGGGTGTCAGCAGCGCATTTACCGGCACGATCCCAATCGAAGCGCCGCTGCGGAAGGTCATTTCACTTTCTAAAAACCGGAATTCTTCCACCTTCTCACGCAGTCGTTCCGCCACAGCAAGCGCCTTTTCAAGTTCCGCATCCAACAGGATCACAACAAATTCATCTCCACCAAATCTGACCAACTCGTCGCCGGGGCGGGTGGCGCTTTTCAGGAGCGTCGAGAGCGTGGTGAGAAGCCGGTCCCCGGCTTCGTGGCCGAGGGTATCATTGACGATCTTGAAGTTATCGAGATCGATGTAGAGAACTGCTGCGGGGCGGCCTTCCTGCACCGTGGTGATCGCGTGAGTGAGAGCGGGCTCCAACTGACTACGATTGAGAAGCTTGGTGAGCGGGTCGCGCGTTGCCAAAAACAAAAGCTCACGCTCCAAGCGTTTTCTGGCCGCAATCTCTTTGACCTGCGACTCCGCCACCGTGAGACGGACATTCAGAAAATCGGGATGGTAGGGTTTGGGCACGTAGTCGCTGGCACCCGCATCAAGGATGTCGCGCAGGTCGTCTGGCGTGTCATTCCCCGTGCCGACCAAGATGTAGTATTGATCGCCGTCCGGCTGGGCTCGCAAATGCCGGCTGAGTTCCAACCCACTCATCCCGGGTAACTGCACATCGAGCAGAATCACAGGAAAAAACTGCTCGATCAGTCGGCCGAGAGCGATTTCAGCGGATTCGCAGAGCACCGTGCGGTGTCCCCGTTTCCGGATGATCCGGTCCAGCAGCGCACGGGTGACGGCGTCGTCTTCAACGATGAGAACATCAAGAGCCGACAACGGCTCGTTGATCCTCGTGGCGGTTCGCTCAGTCAGGGCCATTTTCCAAGTTGTTTGGGACGCGTTGCCCGTTTATCTGAGGGGAGAATGCCCTGTGAGGCGAGTTCTTGTGATAGAGAAGCAGTAATTTCGCGGGAGGTGCGGGCGATGTCGAATCGGATTCCGGTGAAAGCAAGAGAAGCCCCGCTCAGGCCTGCAGACCACCACGACGTATTGGCAATAGCACCCGGCTGGGCATTGGATCCGCCAGTCGTACGGAAGCGCATTACCAATTCTGGAACTGCTCCGGAAAGATCGAAAACTTCCACCTCGGTCTCGACCTTCGTTCCTCCGGCACCAAATCCGATGACCATGCGAAGCGCACGGCTCCCTTGGTTGACGCGGACAAATTTCCCCGTTACGAGCCAATAGTTTCCACGGGGCAGTTCCTCGTTATTCGGTAGGATCGATGAGGGGAGGATGCGATCTCGAAGCCGCCAAACGATATTGCGTGCCAGCCGCTGCGATTCCTCCTCACGAAGGAGCGCCGCATCATCCTCCGGCCGGTCCACTCGAAAGACATCCGCGGGAGCATCGAATCCGTGCACATAAATTATTTCCGGAGCGATCTTCCGCGTGGGTTCGCCGAAGCGCTCAAGCGAATGGGTACTCACTGAGGCGCACCCAGTTAACCCCAGGAGTAACACGAACAACGCTAAAAATGGCAGGCCTTTAGCGACCTGGGCTTCGACAACTGAATCCATGACTGATCTCTTAGAACTCGGTCAAACACATCCAGAAGACGAGCATATTTTCCAGGTCTCGGTAGCGAGCATCAATTTCCTCTGGATTTGCATGATTACGACGGATGTGCGATACCCGCTGCCAAATGATCCCGCGACTGCTAGTTCCCGCTCTGATTTGCCTGTTAGTTATGGGCTGTGCTTCTTCGCCGCCCGAGCCCGCTCCAAACCTTTCGCTTCTCAAGGCGCAGTGTGTCGAATGGCACGCTTCGGGTGGATACAACGCAGCTTTTGACCGCGCGGCGGAACCGGGCAGGACCGCGCTGGAAGGTTACCTGCGCGGTGAGACACCGCAAAACTTTGCCATCGTCTTTGATATCGATGAAACGCTCTTGTCGAATTGGCCCTATTTAAAAGATCAGCAATTTGCAATCACACCCGACTCGTTCGCAGAGTGGACGCGGGCCGGGCAGGCAATCCCGCTACAAGCAACACGCGACATTTATGCAAGAGCACAGGCTTACTCGATCCCGATTTTCCTCGTCACCGGGCGGAGTGAGAGCCTCCGCAATGACACCATCCGCGATCTCGAAGAGGCAGGGTATTGGGGGTGGGCCAAACTTTTCATGAAACCCGCTGGTTACAACGATCCGTCGATTATCCCGTTCAAAAGCGGCGTCCGGAAGGCGCTCACCGAGTACGGCTATGACATCATTCTAAATATCGGGGATCAGCACAGCGACCTGGCAGGCGGATATGCCCGTCGATCCGTGAAACTGCCGAATCCGTTTTACTATATCCCCTGATCATTTTCCGGGAGGAATCTCACTCTTCGCGTGACAGAGCGCCGGGAGCGTGGAACATTTCCCCCGATATGAAACTTCCCGCTTTTTTTTCTGTTGTAGCCATGGCCTTGAGTCCAATGGCCGTTCACCATGCAATTGCTGCCGATGCTGACGAGGTCGCTGTTATTGAGACCACCAAGGGCCCGATTGTCGTGGAGTTCTGGGCGGATGTGGCGCCCGAAACGGTTGCCAATTTCAAAAAACTCGCCAATCAGAAATTCTACGATGGCACGGCATTTCACCGGATCCTCGATGGATTCATGATCCAGGGTGGCGATCCGCTCACCAAAGACGCATCGAAAGAGGCGCTCTGGGGAACCGGCGATCCAGGATATAAAATCAAGGCCGAGTTCAATGACAGGCCGCACGACCGCGGGGTGCTTTCCATGGCACGGTCCCCGGATCCGAATTCTGCAGGCAGCCAGTTTTTTGTGATGCTCGGGCGGGCTCCGCATTTGGACGGCCAATACACCGGCTTCGGCAAGATGATCAAAGGCGAGGAGACGCTCGCAAAAATTGCTGCGACACCCGTAGCGCCAAATGCCGGAGGTGAACCCAGCAAGCCGCTTGAGCGGGTGGAAATCACCAGCGTCAAGATCGTTCCCCGCAGTTCCATCGACTGAGTCGCCGGTTTCGGAATCCGCCTTCAATTGCAATGACACGGAATCTAGTAAAGATCGGCCTCGTGCAGCATTCGTGCACGGATGATCTCGATGCGAACCTGGCAGCCGCCATCCACGGAATTCGTGAAGCAGCGTCACGAGGGGCGCAGATCATTTGTCTGCAGGAGCTATTCCGGTCGTTGTATTTTTGCCAGGCGGAGGACCATAAATACTTCGAATTGGCGGAAGCGATCCCCGGTCCCACCACTGATCATCTCCGGTCGATTGCATCCGAACTTGGAGTGGTGATCGTCGCGTCGCTGTTTGAAAAACGCGCACCGGGAGTGTATCACAATACAGCGGCGGTGATCGACGCCGACGGATCTTACCTCGGGAAATACCGGAAGATGCACATTCCGGATGATCCATTGTTCTACGAAAAATTCTACTTCACGCCCGGAGACCTCGGCTTTCAGGCATGGGACACCCGATTCGGGCGGATCGGAGTGTGTATTTGTTGGGACCAATGGTATCCTGAAGCAGCGCGTCTCACGGCGATGCGCGGGGCGCAGATTTTATTTTATCCCACCGCGATTGGATGGCATCCCTCGGAAAAGGCAGCCCATGGTGCCCGACAGCATAGTTCGTGGGAAACGATTCAACGTGGGCATGCGATTGCCAATGGATGTTATGTGGCAGCACCGAACCGGTGGGGCTTGGAGACTCCCGAGGGTGGAGATGGCATTGAGTTTTGGGGGCAAAGTTTTGTTTGCGACCCAGCCGGTCAAATCCTCGCCAAGGCACCGTGCGACTCCGACGCCGTGATGGTGGTCGAGGCAGATCTGGATTTTGTAGACACCCAGCGCACACACTGGCCATTTCTGCGGGATCGTCGAATCGACGCCTATGGGGATATCACGCGGCGCCTCATTGACTGATCAGAACCCACCTGCTCCGCGTTGACCTCTCCGCTCGATCACAGAAGCCATGATTATGTCGGCCTGATCCGCCGCTGGCGCAAATCCGCACGTCCTGCCGGCTTGATCATACGGGAGTATTTTGCCGAAGACGGGCTTCCTTATTATCTACTCGAGTCACCGCGCGCCAGCCTCATCCGGCCTGCAGTATACCTCTCCGCGGGTATCCACGGAGACGAAGCTGCCGCCACCGAAGCTTTAATCGCTTGGGTCACGAAGCATGGTGCGGAACTGAGGCGGCTTGACCTGCTCATCTTTCCGTGTCTGAACCCATGGGGACTGATCAACAACGCACGTTTTGATGCGCGGGGGGTGGATCGCAATCGATCCTATCACCACGATCTCATCCCCGCGACGGCTGCACATTTGCGGGAACTCGGAACGCGCCAGTTTGATCTCGCGCTGACTTTGCACGAGGATTACGATGCGCGGGGCGTGTATCTTTATGAGATTCAGCATAAGCGTCCCTACTGGGGAGATGCGCTCCTGCAAGCGGCAAGCCGCGTAATGCAAATCGATGACCGGCGAGGAATCGAAAAGAACCGACCCAGGAACGGGGTAATCCGACGCCGGATTACGCCCGCGCTTCTAGAACACCATCCGGAGGCATTCACCCTGCACTTTCACCATTCGCTCCGGACGTTGACCATAGAAACACCATCCGAGCACCTGCTATCAGCGCGTGTGGACGCCCAAATAGCGATGATCGAATGCGCGATCGATCTCCTCGAGGCGATTGAGAGTGAGTAAAACTGATGTGCGAAGAAATCCGGTGCTTGAGACGATCACCCCTGCGGCGGCGGCAGTGGGAGTGTTCTGGAGAACGCGTTTGATAATTGTGCCCTCAGATCCTTCGTTTTCGAATGCTCACACAATTATGTTCCCCAGCGCGGCGATAGTTAAACGCATCGGTAAGATTTTTAACCAGATGCAACCCGAGACCTCCCAAGGGCCGCTCGTCGACTGGCAATGAGGTATCCGGTGCTTGCTGAACCGTCGGGTCAAACGGCTTGCCATCATCAATTACTTCCAGCTCCACGGCCTCCGCATCCACAGTGATTACAATCCCGATCGTGTGCTCACCGCTATCACAGTACGCATATTTAATCGTATTTGTGACCAGCTCTTCGTAGGTGAGGTCAAGGGCGAACGCAACCTCTGCGGAGACGCCTACCCGATCCAGAAAATCACGCATGGCACCAGCTCCTTCCGTGAGTCCGGAAGGGGTATTCGAAATCTCGAACCGAAATTCTTCCTTCACGGTGCCATCCTTAAAAACAGACTCGTAACATCGAGTAGTCATCCTGAAAAGTTTCGGAGATATGGATGTCGATTGCCCATTTTGCAAGTAAGTCCAGTCCGTTGTCGGCGAAAGCGGCCTCTGAAGCAGCAGCTTTAAACTCCGAAAATTCCACCATCTTTCGATCTGGACGGCTAATTTCATACACGCCATCGGAAAAGACCAGCAACCGCGCACCCAAGGGAACCTCTAGGCTCTCGGAAGCAAACACAGCCCCCTCCATTGCCCCAATCAACAGACCGGGCGATCGAATCTCGCGCACAACGTCAGCACCGATCAATAGCGCCGGAGGATGGCCGCCACTTGCATACTTCAGAACCCGGCTACGTAGATTGAAAACGCCATACCAGATGGTGAAGTACATGTTATTCTGGCGCTCCATGGGGAACGCTTCGTTCAAGGCTGACAACACCTGAGAGGGTTCACGAAAATCGGTGTCTGCGAGAGAGCCGGAACGGATCACATTCATTGCCGTGACCGATAGCAATGACGCTCCAACACCATGACCACACACATCCAAAAGGTAGATCGCAAAATGATCCTCATCGATGGAGTGGTAGCCAAATGCATCGCCGCCCAATTCGGTTGAGGGTATATATTTCCAGTCAATGGCAACTGGTTCGGTGATGGGAGCGGGAATAATTGAGCGCACGTATCTGGCCGCCTCATCCAGCTCGTGTTTTAGGCGATTCTGCGTCTCTTCGATCACCCGGAGGTGGCGTTGCTCGTCATCCCGCAGTGCCTTTTTTTCCAAGCTCGCACCAATCCGGGCCCGCAGCAGGGTAGGATTAAAAGGTTTTGGCAGGTAATCTTCCGCGCCGGATTCAATGCAGTGGACCACACTTTCAATCTCGTCCAATGCAGAGACCATAATCACCGGGATATGCCGCAGGTCGGAATCCGTCTTGATCAGGCGCAACACTTCATACCCGTCTAAACCCGGCATGAGGACATCAAGAAGAACGAGATCAAATGGCGACTCTCTGAGCCGGGAAAGAGCGTCCATTCCATTGTAGACAATCGCTACCGAGTGCCCGTGACGCAACAAACGGCGGGAGAGGGTCTGGCAATTCTCCTCATTATCATCCACCACTAGTATGCGCCCTGTGACATGCGAGTCGTTGTCGTCTGAAGCAACTAGGTCGCCATTCAAACTCGCCGTCCGAGGCAGAGTAGCTATCGGCTTGGCGTGCA
>JBDNGG010000107.1:0-26379 GCA_041689405.1 Terrimicrobiaceae bacterium
CTTTAGCTTTGGCAAAGTCTCGGACTTGGCGGGCATTGATGCGGGCAATGGGACGACGCTGAGAGTGGGCCTGGGTGATGAGGGTGGCCTCGTAGCCGCCACTGGATTCGCAGACGAGCATGGTGTCGTCGGGGAGCGATTTGAGGCAGGCGCCGATAGCTTTCTCGGTATTTGGGATCTGGGCGGCTTGGCCGTTGTGGTGGATGTCGAGGAGAAGTTTTGAAACGTCGATGCCAATATAGGTTGTCATGAAGGATTTTTCCTGGGTTTGGTTGGATGGTTTTTGTTGGTATGTTTTTCCTTCGACTTGCGATACGAACTCGGAGGTTCAGTCAACTGTTCAAGGTAGAAACATGCGTCGAGGGAGGATCGAGCTGACCCACGAACTCGGAGGTTCCAGTCCAGAGCGATCTTCTCCCTCGGCGGCTTATTTTATCTGGGGGCTGCGCAGCCCCCAGATAAAAACTGTTCGTCAGGACGAGCCCAATTCAACGGTCGAAATCAAGATGCAAGTTATTATATATTAAAATTATGGCATTTTGAATGTCTCGTGTTTAGATGCCTAAGAGAGTGCGTGTGGGTTACGACGGGGCGCCGTATCACGTGATGGACCGTGGCAACCGACTGGAAGCGATTTTTTGTGATGATCGAGACCGTGAAGTTTTCCTGAAGACGCATGGGGAGGCCAGCGAGCGTTGCGGGTGGTTCGTCCATTGATGTGTGCTGATGCTTGAGATATCAGTGGCCGATTTGCCAAAGTAGCCGAAGGGCAGCGCTGAAAACATCGCGCTGGCATCGGTGGCCAGACAAAGAATGAGCGTAACGAACGTGTGGCTCGCGGAGCGTTTGGGTATTGGGGCGGCCAACCGGGTGAGCCGGTATTACGGAGAAGCCGCTGGAAGATCACACATCCGAAAACTCACCAAAAAGATTGAAACGGCAATAGCGGATAACTGCCCCCGGTTCCTGGAGAAAGGTTTTCAGTCTTCAGCGTGCGGAAGAAGGCTGACTCAACTGGAAGGCGCTGACGACTGTCATTCCGGTAAATTCGAGGCATAGTCGTCTAGCCGCTGGGTGGCGCTGAGGAGAGTCGGGGTCCATTGTCGGCAGAGCTCAAAGGTTTCGGCGATGTTATCGCCGGCGTAATCATGCGCGATGGCATTGCGCAGGTTTTTAATTAGGCGTAGTTCACGTGCAGAGTTGATGATACCGCGTTTTTCGGCGCGCTGGAGCACATCGAGCAGCGAGCCCGGGGACTCCAACTCGTGGAGGTCAAGAGTCCGGAGAGCCTTGTTGACCAGCAAATCTGCTGTGCGCGCAAAACGGCTGGTGAAGGCTTCGACTCTCTCGTCGGCCAGGTCTGCCCGTCCAGACGAAACGTCTATACCCGCGCACCGGTCCAAGGATTTGGCAAGGTGGGAGGCCATGCGTTTGAGGTCTTCCAGTTCCTCCAGCAGAAGAAGTTTTGTGTCGGGAGAGCTCACAGGGGAACGGCCTGTTGGTTGATGAGATGGAAAAATGGACCCGGTTTGTCTGGTCGCGATACCACAAGGTCGAACCTGCGCACACCAAAGGCATCTTGCAAGTCGGCTTCGATTTGCAAGCGTTCCAAAAGGCCTATGCGTGCCGAAATGATCAGCAGATCTATATCGCCTCCCACCGCTTCATCACGGGCTTGTGATCCGAAGAGCTTGACGGCAGCCAGAGGGTCGTAGGTCGTTACAATGCCACGGATTGTTTTCGCATCTGGACTGGATATTCTCATTCCGTTGTATTTGGGACAGTGCCACAACCGTCCGATATGGGCGAGGGGAAAGTGGACACTTAAAACCTGAGTTGAGGAATAATCTTGAATTTCTAACGTGGAATTTAGAATTGCAAAGCGTCCGCTTGCCAAATGGGTCGATCTCGTTATTTCACATCGCCCGGGCGGGGAGGCGTTGGATCACGTTGTCGTGGCGCTGCAGTTCCGCCGGAACGCCGTTGCCGAGATGGGTGCAAAACCTTGCCCCTGCGGAGATCGCCGCGTCGATGTCGGCATCCGACAGATCGGTGTGACCGAGCGAAACCTCGGTGCTGGATTCGAAAATACGGCGGATCACGTCCGCGCTTCCAGGCCACTTCGAGTGATGCGATCCTTGAGTTCGGGCGGGCCGTAAAGAAGGATTTTTTGTGCGCTTTGAACGGTCCGGTCTTTGAGGATGTGATTGCACCTGGCCGGGGAGTGACCCTCACAGACGAGAGGCTGGGGTCAGGCTGGAAAACGTTATAGAGAAGTCTATTCGTTCAGGTCCTTGCTAAATTTCTTCAGGTCACTCTTCCCGGCTTTCAGTCGCCAAATGAAAGGCGGGAGCGTGGTTAACTTCTATTCGTCTTCCCGGAATATTGCGTTCCATGAGAAATGCGATGGCGCATCAACCTCCAAGCGGGTTGTATCGCAGTTTTTCTACACCCCGGGGCAGTTACGCGATTGAGGTCAACGGGATGTTTCATGATTGACCGAGAAGCCGACTGCGGCTTTACCTGAGCCATGACACATACGCGCAGTTCCCTTCTCCTCGTGGCCCTTTCTTTTGCATTACTCACCAGCGGCTGCGTAACTCCGTCCAAACACCCTCCCCAGCGTGATCTGGAGGCGCTTTTTAAGGAAGCGGATGCCGACGGAGATGGACGTGTTTCGCGGGAGGAATTTGCAGATTTCATGATCGAACAGGTGTTCATCAATTATGATCGCAACGGCAACGGATTTGTCACTCAAGCCGAATACCTCGATGGCGGCGGGACACTCGAAGGATTTCGGAAAATCAACCGCAGCGGCAGTGGCAAAATCACGCTTCCCGAGGCGAAGGCCAGTAAGTTGATCTGGGATCGAATGACGCTGCCATTTGACGAAGCAGACGT
Source organism: Terrimicrobiaceae bacterium (assembly GCA_041689405.1). Taxonomy (GTDB): domain Bacteria; phylum Verrucomicrobiota; class Verrucomicrobiia; order Chthoniobacterales; family JAATET01; genus JBDNGG01. The sequence goes on from JBDNGG010000107.1 coordinate 2,902, forward strand.
GAACGACAACGGTTACGTGACATGGGACGAATTTCAGAAGTTCCGGAAACGGGCTGCGCAGTACGTGGGATAGTAACTGCGCTCCGCCGCTGGTGGCTGGTGTGACTTCGCTTGAGCGTCGATCCAATCGCGCTTGATATTCCGGCGATTTGGAATCAATATGTTTGGCTTACATGACACCCGCCTTTGACAGCCAGTTGGCCGGACGGATTGAATCCTCCGGAGTTGTTGCAGTTTTGATCATTGACCGCGTGGAGGATGCCGTGCCCTTGGCGAAGGCGTTACTTGCAGGCGGCATTACCGCCATAGAGCTCACGCTGCGCACTCCCGCTGCGCTCGATGCTCTGCGCGAAGTGGTGCGCGAGGTTCCAGATATCCTCTCGGGCGTCGGGACAATCCTATCTCCAGCGCAGGTCACTCAAGTGGTCGAAGCCGGCGCGGCGTTTGGCGTCGCACCGGGCACTAACCCACGAGTACTGGCGGCGGCTCGCGAAGCGGGGCTGTCATTTGCTCCAGGAATCACAACCCCGACCGATATTGAACTGGCAGTGGAAAACCATTGTCGGGTGCTAAAATTTTTCCCTGCCGAACCGATGGGAGGATTGAAATACCTGAAGGCGATTTCTGCGCCCTACGCGCACTTTGGGTTGAAGTATATTCCACTTGGCGGCGTCAACGAGGACAACATGTCCGCCTACCTCAGCGACCCGCTCATTTGCGCGTTGGGAGGCTCCTGGTTGGCTCCCAAGGATCTCATCAAAGCGGGTGACTGGGCTGCCATTACCCATCTGGCGCGGGGTGCCGCTACCAAAGTGACCGCCGCCCGAGCCCGGTAACCACGGAGATTTCTTTCACATCCGACGTCCCACTACCAAAATTATGAGCAATATTGTCGTCACATTTGGAGAAATCATGGGCCGCTTTCAGCCGCCGGGATTCAATCGTTTCCGCCAGGCGCTGCCCGGTCCGCTGGACCTCACCTTTGGGGGAGCTGAGGCTAATGTGGCCGCATCGGTCGCTCTTCTGGGTGGCCGTGCACGATTCGTCACTGCGTTACCACAACACGCCATTGCTGATGCTTGCGTCGGCACGCTGGCCGGGCTGGGAGTAGATACGAGCTACATCCTCCGCACGAAATCAGGGCGATTGGGATTGTATTTCCTTGAAGCGGGAGCAAACCAGCGTCCGAGCAACGTGATCTACGATCGGGCTAATTCTTCGGTAAGTCTGACGGAGGGATCGGCGTATGATTGGGCGAATATTACTGCCGGAGCGAGTTGGCTGCATACTACGGGTATCACTGCCGCGCTTTCTAAAACTGCAGCCGATGCGGTGATCCATGCCGCCAGGGCGGCCAAAGCAGCAGGCCTCACCGTTTCCTGCGACTTGAATTTCCGTAAAAAACTCTGGGGCTGGGAACCCGGCACAGACGCTCGCAAATTAGCGGAGAAAACAATGCGGGCGATCCTACCTTACGTCGATGTCGTCATCGCCAACGAAGAGGATGCAGCCGATGTGCTCGACATTCACGCTACAGATACCGATGTCCACTCAGGGAAAGTCGCTTTCGAAAAATACCCGGATGTGGCACGCCAGATTGCGAAGCAGTTCCCCAACGTGGTGAAAGTTGCGATTACCCTGCGCGAGAGCTATTCCGCATCGCACAACAACTGGGGTGCCTTATTATACGATGTTGCATCGGACACCCCATACTTTGCTCCGCTGAAAGATGGAGCATACGAATCTTATCAAATCAGGAACATCGTGGACCGCGTGGGTGGCGGTGATTCCTTCGGGGCAGGACTGGTCTTTGCGTTGAACACGCCTGAACTCACCGAACCGTCGAAGGCGGTCGCATTTGCCGCCGCAGCATCTTGTCTGGCACACTCGATCGTCGGCGACATTAATCACGTCTCCCGCGCGGAAGTCGAATCGCTCATGGGCGGCAGCGGATCCGGCAGAGTGGTTCGATAGGTTTCCGCAACAATTCACGATCGAGTGAGTTCGATTGCGAGTTGAATCGCGGCGATGGTGCTGTCCGGGCGGGCAATTCCCTTACCCGCAATCGCGAAGGCCGTGCCGTGGTCAGGGCTCGTCCGTGGAATAGGGAGTCCGAGCGTGACATTCACGCCCTCATCGAAAGCGTGCAGTTTCAGGGGGATGAGTCCCTGATCATGATACATGCACAGCACGCCATCAAACTGACCCGCCACCGCGCCGTTGAAGACGGTGTCGGGGGAGTGTGCACCGGTAAAGTCCGTCCCAGGCAACGTTGCAACGAGTTCGGCGATGGCAGGCGCGATAATCGAGATCTCCTCTGCGCCCAGATCTCCGCTCTCACCCGCATGGGGGTTTAATCCAGCCACAGCGATTCGCGGTCGTGTGACTCCACGTCGCTGGAGAAATCCCGCAAGCAGGCGGCCGACACGGACGATCTCATCCGAATTCAGCAGGCGGGCCACATCTGCCAAGGGAATATGTGCCGTGACGAGTGCAACCGTGAGGCAGCCTCCCGTAAGACACATCGCAAAATCTGGGCTATTCCAGCGGGCCGCGAAAAACTCCGTTTGCCCGGGGAACTTAAACCCGACCCCGTGCATATTGCTTTTTGACACAGGTCCGGTTACCACAGCGTCAATCTCTCCCTTGGATCCGAGTGCAACGGCATCTTCCAACCAGCGGAAGGCAGCCGCGGCACTATCCGCAGTGGGTGCTCCCGGCGTAAATCCTTTTTCATCGCCAATGATGCGGAGTCGCGTATCCCCAGGCAGCGTGATTTTTTCTATCGCTGAGCGGACGACTTCCGGACCAATGCCAGCAGGGTCTCCGAGAGTGATTCCGATCGTTGGCACAACAGCAGCGCAGTGCGGTCAGTTACGAGTAGATTTTGATGTAGGCGTTCTGCCGGAGGGTATCCAGCCAGCGCTGCATTTCCTTCATCCGTTCCTGCTGGATGAGGTTTTGCTCAATCTCGTCACGAACTTCGGTGATCGCCTTGACTGCCGCATTCTTTCGAGCTTCGACCATCATTAAGTAATAGGAACCACCAATTTGAATCACATTGCTCACCTCCCCCGCGCGGAGCGCGAAAGCGTAATCGGTGAGCTGTCCGCTGAGCGTCTTGCGATCAATCCATCCCCAGTCTCCATCGGCCTCCTGCGTGGCTGGATCCTCGGAATACATCTGCGCCATCCGCCCGAACTCGGCACCCCCTAAAATCTTCGAGCGAATTTCCTCAGCCATCGCGGCCTTCCCGCCGGGGAGACCCAGATCCCCATCGTCGCGGAGGACAATCATACGGAGCTTGATCTCCTCAGGAGTGGCATAACTGCCTTTATTTTTATCGTAAAAAGCCTGAATTTGCGCAGGTGAAATCACAAAATCATCCCTCACAAATGTCTGTCGCATCGCTTGGACGATCACTTTATCTCGTTCGATTTCCTTGAACTTGCTCACAGAATATCCCTGAGTGCGGAGCGTGCGGACAAACGCCGAGCGATCTCCACCGAACTCCTGCCGGATCACACTCTGGATCCGATCTTCAAGCAAATGGGGTGGAATGTTCAGCCCTTTCGTCTTGAACTCCTGAATAATGAGCGCCCGGTCAATCAGATCCTTCAGCGCAGCAAAGCGAATCTCTTTGATCTGGTTTGCCAACTCCTCCCCTTGCAGGCTGGCGCGCAGGGCACGTTCGCGGGCACCAATGAGCTCGCGGACTTGAGAGTAAGTAATGACCTCGGAGTTAACCACGGCTGCGATTCCGTCGATCACCTCCGCCTGGGCAAGGGTCGTTCGCACACTCATGAGCGCGACTAGGCAAATTGTGGCAGCGATGCGTTTCATCAGATATGTTGGCGCTTCTGAAGGAACTCCAGAACCTCCCGCAACTTATTTTCGGGTTGGGGGGAAGTCAAGCGGGGGAACTTCCCGCCGAACAGGATAAAGTCGTCTTTTCGCTTCAGCATGAGTTTATTCTCCCGCACTTCAACCACCCGCAATCGCTTCGCAGCGCCCTCCAGACGAATTTTCTGAAGCACCAAGAGCTGGCTCACCGCGTGCGGAGGACGACCAAAACGATCCGCCCATTCTTTGCGCAGTGCCTCAAGCACGTTCGCATCACGTGCATCAGCCAGCTTGCGGTAGGCATCGATCCGCATCCGGGGGTCCTGAATGTATGCGGACGGAATGAAGGCCGGGACTTTGTTTTGGTTGCTGCTGCTCGCGATGAATTCCGGTTCGTTGGTTGCTACGAAATCGAGCCTTACCACGGTGACAGCGCTTGAATACGTCCCCTCGCCTTTCAGCACGGACACGGATCGCTGGAGCATTTTGCAATAGAGATCAAACCCGATGGCAAGAATGTGCCCACTCTGCGCAGTGCCGAGGATATTTCCTGCACCACGGATTTCGAGGTCGCGCATCGCGATTTTAAATCCAGCCCCGAGCTCGGAATATTGTTTGATTGCCATCACGCGTTTGCGTGCATCGCCACTTGCCATCAGGTCCCTCGGCAACATGAGAAAGGCATATGCCTTATGGTGGGAGCGTCCGACGCGGCCCCGAAGCTGATAGAGGTCTGCCAGACCAAAGCGGTCTGCCCGATCGATAATTATGGTATTTGCGTTCGGAATATCGAGTCCGCTCTCGATGATGGTTGTCGAAACGAGCACATCCAGCTTGCCAGCCACAAATTTCTCCATCACCACCTCAAGCAGCTCTTCGTCCATTTGACCATGACCGACGCCGACGCTGGCGCCAGGACAAAGATGGCGGATGCGTTCGGCAAGCTTGTCGATCGTTCGCACCCGATTGTGGAGGAGGTAGATCTGCCCTCCGCGGGCCAATTCGCGCTGAATGGCATCGCGCATTACCCGCTCGTCGTACGCGCAGATTACGGTCTCGACGGGCTTCCGATTGGGAGGCGGCGTCTCGATGAGCGACATATCCCTGGCTCCCATGAGCGCGAGATACAAGGTGCGGGGAATCGGGGTCGCAGAAAGCGTCAGCACATCGACCAGACGAAACCGGTCCTTGAGTGATTCCTTTTGCTTCACCCCGAACCGCTGCTCTTCATCCACGATAACAAGGCCAAGGTTCTTAAATATAATATCCGGTGACAGCAACCGATGGGTGCCAACCACAATATCAACTGTGCCCGCCGCGAGCCCCCGCCGCGTCTTTGTCTGCTCGGAGCGCGGCCGGAACCGGTTCATCGACTCGATGACAACCGGGTAATCACTCATCCTTTCGCGGAGGTTTTGAAAATGCTGCTGCGCGAGCACAGTGGTTGGCGCAATCATGACGACTTGCTTTCCACCCATCACCGCCTTGAAGGCCGCGCGGATGGCGACCTCAGTCTTGCCAAAGCCCACGTCCCCGCAGATCAGGCGGTCCATGGGACGGGTCGACTCCATGTCCTGCTTGGATGACTCGATGGCGCGGACTTGGTCTGGCGTGGGTTGATAGACAAAAGCATTTTCAAACTCATTCTGCCAATGGGTATCCGGTCCAAATTCAAAACCAGCGCTGGTATCCCGCTCCGCCTGAAGTTTAAGCATCGTTGCTGCGTATTCGAAGATCGAACCTTCTGCCTTTTTCTTCGCGCGGTCCCATTTCGCATCTCCAAGACGTGATAAGTCCGGGTGACGCTTACCGAGCCCCACGTAGCGCGACACCTGCCACGCTTGATCGACGGCAACATACAACCTCGAATCGTCTGCAAATTCGATCGTCAACGTATCCGGGGGGCCGGCACTATTGTCACCAGCAATCTTCTCCATTCCAAGAAAGCGCCCGATTCCATGGTCCACGTGAACCACAAAGTCTCCTTCCTCGAATTCTGTGAAGTCCATGGGGGATCGCGCTATCATCGCACGGTCCCGACGCACCATTTGTCGGCGCATCCGTTGGCTTGCTGAGCGTCCGAACAACTCGGCATCGCTCAAAATTGCAAGCTTCACATCCGGACAGATAAATCCACTCGTCAGGTTGCTTTCGCGGAAATGCAAGACATCCGGATTCAATCCATTGTCCCTCGCCAGCTCCGAAAACCGCTCCCATTCGCCCTCGTTGTTGCACGCCAGAACGACTGTCCACGCAGTGGCAATCCAATCGCGGACCTGCGAGAAAAATCGATTCCGTTTGGCATCATCGATTACAAAGTCACCCGCACCAAAAACGTCTATCCCCGGCGAAAAACATTCCGGGACGCCCGACGGGGATCCGGATTGGGGTTGATCCGAGATAGAAATATTTGCCCCCCCGCATTCCGCATCCAGCGAGATCACGAGGTCATCCGCGGAGAAGTATTCAGTGATGGGGCACAGCGTCCGGTCTGGATCGCCGATGAGAATCTCCACCTGATCCGGCGATGAAACTGAGGTTTGCGAATCCAACTGAAACTCGCGGATCGATTCCACCTCATCTCCAAAAAATTCGATGCGATGCGGGAGCGGATGTTGCCATGAAAAAATGTCGAGAATCCCGCCGCGACGCGCAAATTGGCCTCGGGTGAAAATTTTGGATTCTTCGACATATCCCGCCACTTCCAGCTGGGACTCAATCGCCTCGATCACGTGTTGCTCACCCTTTTTAATGGTGAGCACTTCACTCTTGAAGGTGTCCGGCGAGGCAACATTTCCTCCGAATACAGCAGTAGTCAAAACAACGCAGAGACCACGCTCACCCGCTGCAATCCGACTCAAGACCTCCAATCGCTCGGAGAGTGCTTCCGGATCAGGGAGGACTTCCGCATCAGAAATCGGCTGGAGGTCGGTAAACAATAGAGCGCCCGCCCCCCAGGCCACAAGGTCGGCTACAGTCTCCTCCTGGCGTCGGACGTCGGAACACACGACCCAGAGGTTCCCGTCGGCGTTCCGCGCCAAGGCTGCGACCAGCGCCGGTTGAGCGGCAGCAGTAATCGACTCGACCTCGATCGGACGCGGGCGCGAACCATCAGCCAACGCCCGGATGCCCGGATGGTTGGCTAGCGTCGAAACGGGGTCATACAGGTCCATTTATTACTTCTCGTCGATAACAATCCCAGAGGGAACGTGCCATCGGGCATTCTGGAAACAAAAACTTTTCCACACGATCGAGCGGACGGATTCCCACGCGGCTATTAGTCAAAAAACACTCGGAAGCCCGCGCAACATCGTCACGGTGCAGACGGCGGGTCTCGACGGAATGGTTACGAATCATCCATTCGCGTAACACCCCCGACCTGACACCCGGCTCAGCCTGCGGCGTCACGACGCGACCGTCAATCACGGCAAAAAAATTTGCCATCGCGGCGGAGGTAATCCACCCGTCATGCGTCGTGAGCACCGCATCGGAATACCCGCGCTCCTCGGCATCCGACTGCATCAGCACACGAGACCAATAATTTCCGGATTTCAGCCACGGGAGCGATGGAGCGGCGCTTTCAACGAAGCCCGCCGATCCTGCAGGGGGCAAAGCATCTGCATCGATAACCATTTTTTCAAAAAACGCAAAAATCCGCGGCGACTGGACGGAGGGTGTCGGTACGCCATCTCCAGCAGTCACGAAAACCCGGAGCACACCATCTGGAAATCCCGCCGCCAGCCGCTTTACCGACTCCACCCAAAGGACAGGGGGAGATGGAAATCCCACCGCCTGCACGGCGCTAGCCATGAGATCCCGATGCAGCTCCGCGAGGAGCAATCGACCTCGGTAGACGGCTATGGTTTCGAAAACGTGCATTCCAAACCGGAATCCCCGATCCGATAGGGGCACGCCGGGCGATTCGACAAAACATCCATTGCCCGAATCGAAAATAAATCCCGCGCTTTCCATGGACTTCTCGTCGCTCTGCGCGAATTACTCTCGCAAGGACGACGTCACCAGCTTTTTCAATGCTGGACGCGATATCCCCAAGATTTTGGCCACCGCAGCAGCATCACCCTCGGCATGCTCCATCGCACGCTTCGCAAGTTCCCGTTGGAGCCATGGCAGAAGGCCCTGGGGCGCAAGTTCACCAGCACGATCCAGAAGGTATTCGGCAATATTATCAAACGTAAATGTCCCGGACATTTCTGCTGCCAACGTCGCGACAACTCCCGGTTGGCCCATTGGAATATCCTTAGGCAGCAGGAGCTCGCTCGTTGCAAGAACGGTGGCACGTTGGATCGTATTTTCGAGCTCACGGACATTGCCTGGCCACGGATAAGCCTCCAACGCGCGGACTGCTTCCTCCGAAAGCTTAACCAAGGGACGGTGGCGCCGGTTGGCTGTTTTGCGCAGGAAATATTCCGCAAGCAAACGAATATCATCAGCGCGAGCCCGGAGCGGCGGCAACTGGATGCGCACCACATTCAGGCGATAAAATAGATCCTCACGGAATTTTCGGGCCGCCACCTCATCTTCCAGATGTTTATTCGTCGCGCAAACAATTCGGACATCCGTGCGAATCGTCTGGTTGCCGCCGACCCGGGAGAATTCTCCCTCCTGGAGCACGCGGAGCAGTTTGCTTTGCACGCCCAGCGGCATTTCTCCGACTTCATCAAGAAACAAAGTGCCGCGATCGCATTGCTCAAACCGCCCAATGCGTAAATTATGCGCACCGGTGAACGCACCCTTCTCATGCCCGAAGAGTTCGCTTTCGAGCAGATTCTCCGGAATTGCGGCGCAGTTGATGGCGAGAAAACTGTTCTCGCTGCGCGTGCTGTAGCGGTGGATTGCACGGGCGACGAGTTCCTTGCCGGAGCCACTTTCGCCGGTGATCATGACCGGTGCGTCACTCGCTGCGACACGGCCGATCATCTTGAACACTTGTTGCATTGCTTCGGACTGACCAACAATGTCCTCCTTGTGCTCATCCACGGTGAGCAATGGCTTGAAAGGTTCTGCGGCCTGCATATCGGCCCGCTCCTTCAGCGCGGAATCTACGACCATCTTCAGATTGAACGGCAACTGCTCTTTGCGCACAAAATCAAAAGCGCCGAGTTTCATCGACTCAATTACCCCCTGCGTGGTGCCAAACGCACTCGTGATAATCACCATCGCACCGGGCTCTGCCTTCCTCACTCGCGCAAGAAATTCCAGCCCACTGGATGGATGCAAGTGCAGTTCGGCAAGAATGAGATCCGGCTTCTCGATGCTAAATGTTTTAAATGCTGTGTCGGAGGCGGTTTCGGTGAGCACCCGCACGGCCGATGTTTCGAGCTGGGCCTTGGCCCATGCAAGAAAGTCCGTTTCGCGGTCGACTATGAGAATGGTGCTTCTACGTTCGCTCATCTACTTCTTTGTAATTCCGCCGTATCGGCGATCCCTGCGACCAAAATCCTCTATCGCCATCCGCAGATCAGCGCGGGTGAACTCGGGCCAAAACTTCTGAGTCACGTGAATCTCCGTGTAGCTGAGTTGCCAGAGAAGAAAATTCGACAATCGCATTTCTCCGGAGGTGCGGATGAGGAGGTCTGGGTCCGGCAAGCCAGCAGTGTAAAGACACTCGTTGATACGCTCAATCGAAATGTCGGCCTCTTGGATTTTCCCCGCACGGGCATCGCGGACGAGCGTCCGGACCGCATCAACAATTTCCAGGCGACCGCTGTAGCTCAGGGCCAGCGTGAGGGTTAATTTTTCGTTCTTAGCGGTAGTTTTAATCGCCTTCTCCAGGCGTCGTTGGCAGGTCGTTGGAAGATCCTGCAAGCGCCCTATGGCATTTAAACGCACCCCCTTTTTAAGCATTTCAGCCGTTTTCTCTTTTAAAAACCGTTCGAGTAATGTCATAAGTCCATCGACTTCCGGCCGTGGTCGCTTCCAGTTCTCCGCAGAGAACGCATACAAAGTGAGATACTTGATCCCGGATTCCAGACATCCCTCGACACACTCGCCCACCGCGCGGCTCCCACGTTCGTGACCGCTGATTCTGGGCAAGCCCTGGCGCTTTGCCCAGCGGCCGTTGCCATCCATGATGACGGCAATGTGCTGGGGCAGTATGCCTTCGTCGGCGGACGATAACCCGGTCGCCGTTGTTAGCGATGGATTACTCACGAGCTCGGGGCATTGCGTTCAAGCGCAGGTTCGGCAATGATTTCATTCGGTGGTTCAAAAAAAATCCGAACCGCCTTCATCAGGACCGTTCGGATAGGATTCAAAGATTGGGACGAGGAGCGGGTGATCACAAGAAGAATCGTGCCAAAGACCACGTCACCAGAACGCATTTTGATTTGCATTCATAAAGTGTTGAAAGATATGCAGGTATTTTTCCACAACCAAAATGGGTGATTTTGGCCAGGTGGACTGGGATGAAGATGAGCAATACAAAAACAGGAACCGTGGGCAGCCATGCGGCGCGGTTGAGGCAGAGACTAAAGGGGCGTGTAATTGAGGGGGGCGAGTGGGAGCGATTTAAACGGACTCCCGCGAGAGAAGCACTATCTTGGGGAAGCAGCGCGAGCAGGAGATTTTTTGCGCCAAATAGTGGAGCGTGGACAGGAGCCCGATCTGGCCAGCGCGGCTCCGGCAGCGACATGCCGAGCGTTACCTTCCCAGTGGCGGGAGCACTACGGCTGCGAGCCCCCGAATTGCCGAAAGTTCCGCCGATCTGGAGGCCTATCATGGCACCTGTTACAATGGCAGTGGGTGGGAACCCGCGGGCATGAGCGCTGGCAACAACCACGGGTGCAAGCGGATTTTTATGCTCCCAACGGGAAGCCCAAATGTCTGTGGCTGCGCGAACTGCGGCCTGGAGCCCGCAAGTTAGCCATCACCTCGATGCTCTCGCCCGAACATGCCGATGCCGTGATTGATGTGACCAGCGGGAAAATGTCCCTTTTCCCCCACGCCGCGGTGCAGCTTGATGGAGGTACTGCACGAAGCACCCGAGCCAGCAACACCTACTTCTGTATAAACCCCGTGCTTTGTATCGAGGCCATGGCCCTGCTCTGCGGAGCGCGACAAATCCGCGAGATCGCACACTTTGCCAACCGCTTACGCCCCGCGCAGCGTCGTGAATTGGGGCTCCCGCGCAAGAAAGCCACCCGAGCCTTCTATGAGGTGCCCGGCTACAGCGTCTTCCACCAACTCCTCACCCACATGGAACTCGTCCCCTTCGGCAAAATCCTCTCCCAGTGGCTCACCGCTCAATAAGCCAGCCTACCCGGCGCTCCCGCATTGGATGGAAAAATAGTCCGTGATATCATCGGCACACTCAGCCTCGTAGACGGAGAAAATGGCTCCCCGTTGAGTTCCCGGCCCATTAAGAAAACCGGCCACCAAAATCAGGAGGAAGACTCCCTCGAGAACTGGATCAACCTCACTCGCTCCCACTGGGCCCGAGTCGAAAACCGCAAGTACTACCGCCGCGGTGCCACTCTTGGTGAGGACTTCACCCGCTGCTCCAACCCCAATTTATCCTAGCTAATCTTACCCTTCTGCGCAGCGTCTGCCCGCCTCTGCACGCCTGCGATGGCACCGACGCATCCCCTGCCCCGCAGAGACAGCCAAGAGAAGCATCAAGCGAAAGAATTCGGAACGTCAGGCGGCTGCCGAAAGTCCCACGGATAGCACCGCAGCAACCGCAAAGCCGATAACTCCCAGCGCGGTAAACAAAATCGCGGCGATTACCAAGGTGGCACCAGACTTCGCAGCCGTGGGGAACGGCGATGCGGAAACAAAACTTCCCGGACGCACGCTGGCGGTGCCCAAACTCACGTCAGAAGCGCCGCTGGCAGGCAGCGGTTGTTTGTCAGACGAGGCAGTCTTTTGAGCGAGGAAAACTACTTCCACTTTTCCAAATCGCACATTATCGCCATGCTGCAGGATCACTTCCGTCACCGACTGATTGTTAACAAAGGTGCCGTTGGTTGAATCCAGATCCACCAGTTTATAGCTCCCGTTATCAAAGAGCAATTGGGCGTGGTGACTGGACACCGAGGCATCCTCAATCGGCAGCGAGTTGTCAGGCAGGCGTCCGACGGTGACGGTATCCTCGTGAAGTTCGTGTAGATGCTCTTCTTGGTCTGGGAGGGTAATTTTCAGCTTTGGCATGGCAGGGAAAAAAAGGAGGGCGTAGCAGTCGGCCGGGTTACGCGTTCTTCGTGAAGTTATCTACTGATGTGGCGAATTGGTCAAAGAAATAGCTCGCATCCCGGGGCCCAGGCGAGGCTTCCGGATGATATTGCACGCTGAACGCGGGAAATTCCTTGTGAGCAATACCGGCTACGGTGCCATCGTTGAGGTTGAGGTGCGTGATTTCCACGTCGGACGGCAAGGAATCCGGATCGATAGCGTACCCGTGGTTTTGAGAAGTAATCGAGATTTTTCCCGTCCGAAGATCTTTGACGGGGTGATTTGCGCCGCGGTGACCAAATTTCAACTTAAACGTCTTCCCTCCCACCGCATACCCGAGGATCTGATGCCCGAGGCAGATTCCAAAAAGCGGTTTCTTGCCGATAAGTTCTCGGGCGGTGGCGTGGGCGTAATCCAGCGCCGCCGGGTCGCCCGGGCCGTTAGACAAAAACACCCCATCAGGGTCCATCGCCAGCACATCCGCGGCAGGCGTCCGGGCAGGAACGACCTGCACGGCAAATCCAGCATCGCGCAAGAGGCGTAGGATATTTTTCTTCATGCCAAAATCATACGCGACAATTCGCCTCTGGACCGGTGCAGCAGGTTCAAATGCATTCCCGGTCGCATCCAAATCATGCACGTCATTTGCAGTCCGTTGGACCCATTGGCGGCTCTGAACCCCGTCAGGATCCCACTCAAATGGCCGCGAGGTGCTAACTTCACTCACGAAATCCACACCTTCGTAAGTCGCGGACCGTGCCTTCGCTATCGCTTCGTCCGCGCTGATTCCCTCGGTGGAAACACAAGCCCGCATTGCGCCTCCGGTGCGCAGGTGTTTCGTGAGGGCTCGCGTGTCGATCGATTGGATACCGGGGACCCCATGGCTCTCAAGCCATGACTCAAGCGTTTGATCCGAACGCCAATTGCTGGCTACCGGGCTCAGTTCCTCGATCACCAATGCACGTGCCTGAGGCGATTCGTTTTCGTGATCCAGAGAATTCACTCCGTAATTACCAATCTGCGGCGCCGTCATTGCCACGATTTGCCCGCGATACGAAGGATCCGTGAGGATCTCCTGATATCCAGTCATGGATGTATTAAAACAAATTTCTCCCGTCATCGTGGCGCGGGCTCCAAACCCGTCACCGCGAAAAATTCTTCCATCTTCAAGCGCAAGGATAGCTGACACGGCGACACTATGAACAAGACTTGTCCAACACTCAATCTCCTAAAACAACAACCCCGATAAAATCACACATTACGAATGAGGGAGCGATTTTTCCAGAAATAACCAAATCCAGAATACACGGTGAGCAGGGTCGTGATTCCCACCATCGTTCCGCCCACCATCGACCACATCGCAAAATACCACCCTGCTTCAGCGAGTCGCCAATCTCTCCCGAGCGCGAGAAACAGAAGGAAAAATATAATTGTTGCGATCTGCCATCCCGTCTTGTGTTTGCCCAGACGTTCTGCCGGGAGGACGACTCCCTGACTGCCCGCCAATAACCGCAGGCCCGTAATAAGAAACTCCCGCGCGATGATCACAATAACAACCCACGCAGGCAGAGCGTCAAACGGGATCAGGCAAATGAACGCCGCCGCAGTAAGGATTTTATCCGCCAAGGGATCCATGAGTTTTCCGAAATCCGTGATCAACCCGTGCTTCCGGGCAATCGCACCGTCGAGGTAATCGGTCACGCTAGCCGCAATGAATAAAAACAACGCCGCAGTAAAAGCGAAAGGAAAAGGCACCGTCAGACAAACGACAAAGGCTGCCGTGATAATGAGCCGGAGAACGGTGAGCTTATTTGGCAGGTTCATCGCAAAAGGTTGTCCACCAAACCAAACCTGCGATTCCGTCCCGTGGCAAGGCGAACCGCAAGAAACCTGCTAGCGCCCAAAACACCATTGCCATCCCTCCCGGCTTCCCGCTACGCTCTCACGCTCACTTTAATACACGAAAACAAAACTATGAGTCAGAGCGATATTGGATTAATCGGCCTTGCCGTGATGGGAGAAAACCTGGTGCTTAACATGGAAAGCAAGGGGTTCTCCGTCAGTGTTTATAACCGGACGACTGCCGTCACCGAAAAATTCGCCCAAGGCCGAGCCAAAGGCAAAAACATCGTCGCCACAACATCACTCGAAGAATTTGTCAGCTCCCTAGCCAGCCCACGCAAAGCGATGATTATGGTCAAAGCAGGCGGCCCGGTGGATGCCGTGATCGACCAACTCGTCCCGCTGCTTGAGCCCGGAGATATTATTATCGACGGTGGAAACAGCCTCTGGACAGACACCCAGCGCCGCGAAAAATCGCTCAAAGAAAAAGGCCTGCACTACATGGGCTGTGGCGTGTCCGGCGGCGAAGAGGGAGCTCTCAAAGGCCCATCAATGATGCCCGGCGGCTCCCAGGAGTCGTGGGAAGCAGTAGGCCCGATCTTCCGGAAAATCGCAGCCGTCGTCGATGGTGAACCGTGCTGCCGCCACATGGGACCGGACGGTGCAGGCCACTACGTCAAGATGATCCACAACGGCATCGAATACGGTGACATGCAGCTCATCTGCGAAGCCTACGCGATCCTCAAAGCCACGATCAATCCAACAGCGGAAGAATTTCACGCGATCTTCAAGGAGTGGAACAAGGGGGAACTCAACAGCTACCTCATCGACATCACGGAAAAAATCTTCACCAAGATGGACCCCGAAACTGGCAAGCCACTGGTGGACATGATTGTTGATCGTGCGGGACAAAAGGGCACCGGCAAATGGACCGTCATGAATGCCGTCGAGCACGCCGTCGTCCTCTCGACCATCAATGCCGCGGTGGAAGCGCGCATTCTTTCTTCGATGAAGGAACAACGCGTTGCAGCAAGCAAAGTATTGCCAGCTCCCGAGGTCGCACCATTCCAAGGCGATCGGCAAAAACTAATCGATGCGGTGCGCGACGCCCTCTATGCGAGCAAGATCGTCAGCTACGCCCAAGGGCTTGACCTACTGGGGACTGCTGGAAAGTTCTACGGATGGGACCTAAATTTCGGCGACATCGCGACCATCTGGCGCGGCGGCTGCATCATTCGCGCCCATTTCCTCAATCGCATCAAGGAAGCCTACGAGCGCAACCCTGACCTCGAAAACCTGCTGCTGGATCCGTTCTTCACCGACATCATCCGCACAACCCAGTCGAACTGGCGTCATGCGGTCGTCAGTGCGGTGCAATCCGGCGTCGCCTCGCCCGCATTTAGCGCCTCGCTGGCGTATTACGACAGCTTCCGCTCGGAAAGATTGCCAGCGAACCTGCTCCAAGCGCAGCGTGATTTCTTTGGCGCGCACACCTACGAGCGGATCGACAAGCCAGTCGGCGAGTTTTTCCACACCGAGTGGCTCGGGTAAAACTCCGACGCAGGCGACGCCATCCCCTCCAATTTGGTAGGGATGGCGGTCTCTCGCCGTCCGACTTTCTTGCACGCTTGACGTCGGCTTCACGCCCACGCTCTCGATGAGAAAAGTGGGCGCGGAAGGGACTCCGAGCCCTACCTTGGTTTAGTGCGGCCTTCGCTCATCGCGCCGACGTCTCCTTCCTCGCAAATCTACGCTTCTTGGATCTATCTCCGGTCGGATTGCATTGACATCTAGCGTGACGCCGATTAGACCACACGCTCTCACCGATCACATGACCACGACGTTCCGCTCTATTCTCACTCAGCCGATGATTCCATCGGTCGTTGCATGGTGCCCGGATTGCGTCTGTTTTGGATTCCGTCATATGGCATCGGTAACCTTATCCCGCGCGAGCATTTCGACTTAGAAAACAGATCGCTTTTCTTCTTTTTCAACCCTGCTCGCCACCTGGCCAGCAGGGTTTTTTTATTTTCTGACAACAACTAACACGTATGAATACCACACCCCAATCGATCCAAACCGAACTCCAGCGCATCGAGAGCGTTTATGGAGTGCAGATCCTGTTTGCCGCCGAATCCGGAAGCCGCGCATGGGGCTTTGCATCGCGTGACAGCGACTACGATGTGCGGTTCATCTATGCGCGAGCTCCAGAGTCTTACCTGTCTGTGGATTCGGAGCGCGATGTGATCGAGGAAACTTCCAACCCCGAGTTAGACTTGGTTGGTTGGGATATCCGGAAGGCGCTGCAATTGCTGAGAAAATCTAATCCCTCGCTACTTGAGTGGATCAAGTCGCCGATCGTTTACCGCGTGGACCCCACCTTTGCATTGGTATTCGGATTTCTTGCGTCGGAATTTTATTCACCCGCACGTGGCTTCCGGAACTACCTCAGTATGGCAAAATCCAACCTGCCATCGGAAGGCGATGCCAACGTGAAGCTGAAAAAATACCTCTATGTCCTGCGCCCACTTTTAGCAGCGCAGTGGATCGAGCGTGGGTTCGGCCCGGTGCCACTTCGCTTCAAAACGCTCGTGGATACCCTGGTCGATGACCCGCTGCTCCGAATTCAGATCGCAGTAATCGTGGCGCGCAAACGGGCAGGTGATGAACTAGCCAACGCGCAACGGATTCCTGCTATCGATTCTTACATTGCACGCGAATTCGCTCGTTTGGAAAAAATCACCTTGGTTGAAACTGCCCTGCCCGATGCTGAAAACCTGAACCTCGTCCTCCGCACGTTCTGCACGGCGCGGGCCGCCTAATCATGGACCAGACACCATCATCAACATCTGTACCTTGGCACCAATGGGGCACTGACATCGAGCCCTCCGCCACGGACCAAATGGACAACGCGTGCTCGCTATCGATTGCGGTGGCGGGCGCGCTGATGCCCGATGCCCATCTCGGATACGGCCTGCCCATTGGCGGCGTGCTGGCTACGGACAATGCGGTAATTCCTTACGCCGTCGGCGTGGATATCGCCTGTCGAATGCGCCTTACCGTGTACGATTGGAAAGCAAATTCCCTGCCTGGTCAACGAGACCGGCTGGCCAATCTCCTTGAATCCGAGACCCGTTTTGGCATTGGAGCAGCGTTCAAAGATCGGCGCAACCACATCGTGATGGATGAAGACTGGTCAATCACCCCGATCACCAAACGCCTTCACGACAAAGCATGGTCACAGTTGGGTACGAGTGGCTCGGGCAATCATTTTGTCGAGTTCGGCAGCTTTTCGGCCTCCGACGCCTCTGCTGGAGTGCCCCCCGGCGAATACCTTGCTTTGCTGAGCCACAGCGGTTCGCGGGGAACGGGGGCGCAGATCTGTGACGCCTACAGCCGCCGGGCGATGGACGCACACGCCGACTTGCCAAAGCACCTAAAACACCTCGCATGGCTGGATATGAACAGCTCCGACGGACAGGAATACTGGGCTGCAATGACCCTCATGGGAAAATATGCCGCCGCCAATCATGCGGTGATCCATCACCACATCACACGCAGCCTCGGAGCAGATCCGATTCTCGAAGTGGAAAACCATCACAACTTTGCCTGGAAAGAGCAGCATGTGATCGGTGGCCATGCGCGAGACGTGATTGTTCACCGCAAGGGTGCGACACCTGCGGGCGCGGGTGTCTTGGGAGTGATCCCCGGATCTATGGCATCGCCCGGATTCCTCGTTCGCGGCAAAGGAAATCCTGTATCCCTGATGTCTGCATCACATGGTGCAGGGCGGCTAATGAGTCGACGCCGGGCGTTGGAGTCGTTCACTTGGAGCGCTACGAAAAAACTCCTCACGGATCGGGGCGTGCAGTTGCTCTCGTCGGGACTTGATGAAGTTCCAGGGGTTTACAAGGACATTGAGGCGGTGATGGCTGCACAAACAGATCTGGTCGATGCGATCGGCCGCTTTGATCCCAAGCTAGTCAAAATGTGTCCAGCTGGCGACCGGGCAGAAGATTAAGCATCGTTCCTGCTAATTTCCCACCCGGGACACCTCAATGCCTTCGTGGCTCAGCAGATTAACCAATCCGTGGGGCCCGTAGAGGTGCGCGGCTCCGACGGCAAAAAAGAACGTCTTACCTGCTTCGGTGCGCAGTTTGCCCACGATGCGCTCGGCCATGAGCCGATTGCGTCGAGTCAGCAAACGCTGCACCAATTTGGCAGACAGGTCTGATCCCTCTGGATCGAGCCACTTATTGAGCTCGACTCCCAAGGCATCGATGTCTCCGGTGAGATACAGATTGACCAGCATTTCCGAGGGAGACTGCCCGGTAGCCCGGATTTCACGCATTTGATTTAGCCCGTCACGCAGCATTTCGATTTGTTCATCAAGCGTGAGCTCATCAAAAATGGCAATCTGCTCTTCGGGGGTTTCGATACCTCCAACTTCTTTGCCGTCCAAGGCACCGCGTCGAAAGATCACCATGTCCTGTGCCAATGCGCCCGGATACTTGATCTGATCTTCCAATCCAGCCAACCCGGCAGCAAAAGCCCACACTTGCATGCGCGAGAACGGATCAAACGGAAGCTTGGGGTCGATCTCTTTGACAGCTCCCTGCGCCTCCTTCAACAAATCCTTCGGAAGCACATCAGCAAGCGTTTTCCCTTCGGGCAAAAATAAATGCGGCGTCATGCGCACCAACGTCGGCGGGTCCATCGGGATTTCCGTATAGACGGCGTCGGTCGCATGCAGCGCCGCGAGAACCCGGGGAGGAAGCTTCGTTACCGAGGGACGGGACAAATGGATCGTGCCGAAAAGATATGATGGCTTATCGTCTGGGTGCGCCTTGATACGCCATAGAAATGGCTTTTGGATCGACTCCAGAGCCTCCTGTCCAAACGTCTTTGGAGCAATCGTCACCAGCAACACGAGCATCGCGATCCGAACGGTTCGCAATCCAGACATCCGTATTCGCATGATTTGCTCCAGCAGTCCTCAGTGGAGATCAAACACCTCGCGGGCATCCGAAATTTCACCAGTGATAGCTGCCGCGGCTACCATGATCGGACTCATCAGCACGGTACGGCCGGTAGGACTTCCTTGGCGGCCTTTGAAATTCCGGTTGCTGGAACTTGCGCAAAGCTGGTCGCCCACGAGTTTGTCCGGATTCATACCGAGGCACATGGAGCATCCAGCTCCGCGCCACTCGAAGCCTGCATCGCGAAAAATGTCTGCAAGCCCGAGGCTCTCAGCGATGGCTGAGACTCCCTGTGATCCTGGGACCACGATGGCCTTGACTCTAGAGCTAACCTTCCGGCCTTTAAGGAAATGCGCAACCTCCTGCAAATCTGACAGGCGTCCATTGGTGCAGCTTCCGAGGAATGCGACGTCAACTTTCGTACCCTTGATCGGGGTGCCGGATTTCAAGTGCATGTGCCCGAGGGCTTCCACTGCCGTAGCGCGGTCTTTTTCGGGCAGATCTTCCAGTGCAGGCACCTGCTCATCGATAAAGATCGCCTGCCCGGGGTTGATTCCCCAGGTCACAGTCGGCAGGATTTCCTCTGCCTTGTAATTGATGATATCGTCGTATTCTGCGTCGGCATCGCTGGCAAAAGAACGCCAGCGTTCGACTGCCGCATCCCAATCCGCACCTTTTGGCGAATAGGGGCGTCCTTTGAGGTATTCAAACGTGGTATCGTCCGGATTCACATACCCGACGCGAGCGCCACCTTCGATCGACATGTTGCAAACGGTCATGCGTTCTTCCTGGGTGAAGGCATTAAACGTGCTGCCACCGTATTCGTAAGCGTAGCCCAGACCGCCATTTACTCCAAGCTTGCGGATAATGTGCAAGATGACGTCTTTCGAATAGACACCGGGTTTCAGTTTGCCATCCACATTGATGCGGCGGACCTTGGGTTTCCCGATCGCCATCGTCTGAGTCGCTAGAACGTCGCGGACCTGACTAGTCCCAATGCCAAATGCAATCGCGCCGAACGCGCCATGGGTCGACGTGTGGGAGTCGCCGCAAGCGATGGTTGTGCCAGGCTGGGTGATCCCTTGCTCAGGACCCACGATATGGACGATGCCTTGTTTGCCGCTAGGTAGGTCAAAAAATGTCACGCCGGACTCCGCGCAATTTTTGCGAAGCGCCTTGATCATGTCGTCTGCAAGACTGTCGGAAAACGGCTCCACACTTTCATCCGTCGGGACAATGTGATCGACCGTAGCAAACGTGCGCTCCGGATAGAGGACCTTGAGCCCAAGGTCGCGGAGCATGCCGAAGGCCTGCGGGCTTGTCACCTCGTGAATGAGATGGGTTCCAATGAGAAGCTGGGTCTGCCCGTTTGAGAGCTCACGCACGGTGTGCGCCTTCCAGACCTTATCCAACAACGTTTCTTTCATATGTGTTTCACTAACATAGTGATTCCTCCGCGGGCATCAAGTGCAGAGACAAGAACTGGATTTTTGATCGGGCATGACTTGCCGCCGGATGGATGCACGGGTATCATCGCCACGTGTCATACGCGCCCTTCGTCCATCTTCATCTCCACACACAGTATTCACTCCTGGACGGCGCGATCCGGATTCCGGATTTGATGAAACGAGCCACCGCTTACGGAATGCCTGCCGTTGCAATGACAGATCACGGCAATCTGTTTGGAGCAGTCGAATTTTTCAAAGGAGCAAAAAAAGCGGGGGTCAAACCGATCATTGGTTGCGAAGTTTATGTCGCACCCGGGTCTATGCATGAGAAAAAGGCATCCTCAGGCAAGGACGCCGCCTTTCACTTCACTCTGCTGGCAGAAAACGAAACCGGGTATAAAAACCTCGTAAAACTCGTGACTTCCGCCCATCTCGAGGGGTTTTATTACAAGCCGCGTGTGGATCATGAGCTGATGAGTAAACACTCGGAAGGACTCATCGCTTTGAGCGGTTGTCTAAAGAGCGAGATGTCGCAGGCGTTGATTCAAGGCCAGCCGCAGAAAGCAGAGGAAACGGCAGCCACGTACCGCGATATCTTCGGGGTAGATAAATTTTTTATTGAATTACATGACCACGGCATCGAAGCCCAGCGCCTCGTCACACCCGACCTGATCCGCATTGCGCGGGACATGAAGCTCGGGTTGGTGGCGGCCAACGATGTCCATTTTCTCGACCGCGCCCACCACGAGGCACATGACGTCATGATCTGCATCGGAACCGGGTCGATGGTCCATGATGAAAAACGTCTGCACTACGTGCCGGAGCTGTATTTTAAGGATGGCAACGAGATGGCAGCCTTATTTTCCGACCATCCCGAGGCGATTGCCAATACACTGCGCATCGCCGAGCGATGCAATCTGGAGTTCGAATTCGACAAGCCGAAATACCCGGCCTACGACGCCCCGGAGGGCATCACCCGCAGTCAATACCTCCGGGATCTTTGTTTTGAGGGTCTTCGCAAGCGCTACGGTGAGCGGGCAGAGTCCGATGAAGAGCTCCTCAAGCGGCTTGAATACGAACTCGGCATCATCGAGAAAACCGGCTTTGTAAGTTATTTCCTCATCGTCTGGGACTTCATTAATTACGCAAAACAACGGGGAATCCCCGTCGGTCCCGGACGTGGATCGGCAGCAGGATCGTTGATCGCCTATGTCCTGGGAATCACTGACCTGGATCCGCTTCGGTTTGGGTTGATCTTCGAACGCTTTCTGAATCCGGAACGGGTCAGCCCTCCGGATATCGACGTGGATTTTTGTATGACACGCCGCGGCGAGGTCATCGAGTACGTCCGTCAAAAATACGGAGAACGTGCCGTTTCTCAGATCGTCACGTTTGGGACACTCGGTGCAAAAAGCGTCGTGCGGGACGTAGGGCGGGTCATGGGACTCAGCTACAGCGAAGGTGATCGGATCGCCAAAATGATCCCGAATGAGTTAAACATCAGCCTCGCACAAGCTGCGGAAAAGAATCCGGAACTCGCTCAAGCGATCGACTCCGAACCTGCCACCAAACAGCTCTGGGACTACGCGGTTGTGCTCGAAGGCCTGACCCGAAATACCGGCATCCACGCAGCAGGTGTCGTCATCGGCGATCGCCCGCTGGATGAATATATTCCCCTTTGTCGCGGCAAGGAGGACGAAGTCGTCACGCAGTTTGCCATGGGACCGCTCACCGACCTCGGCATGCTCAAGATGGACTTTCTCGGGCTCAAAACCCTCACCGTGATCCACGACGCGATGGAGTTAATCCGACAGCGCGATCCAGACTTCGATCTCGACACGATTACCATGGAAGACCAGGCGTCATTCGACCTGCTGAACCGAGGCGAAACGGTCGGTGTATTCCAACTGGAAGGTGGCGGCATCACCAGTTGCTGCAAGCGATTCGATGTCGGCAACATCGATGATATCATCGCTATCCTCGCGCTCTATCGTCCAGGCCCGATGCAATTCATCCCGGATTACATCGAACGCAAAAAAGGTCTGAAAAAAGTCGAATACGCACACCCGCTCCTTGAGCAAGTATGCGCCGACACGTATGGCATCATGATCTATCAGGAACAGGTGCAACGAGCGGCAAATGTGCTGGCCGGATACTCGCTGGGGCAGGCGGATCTGCTTCGTCGTGCGATGGGGAAAAAGGACAAGGAAAAGATGGCCAAGGAGCGTGTCACGTTTGTCGAGGGATGCGCGAAGGTAAACCAAATCCCCGAAAAACAGGCGAATGCCATTTTTGGCTTCCTCGAAAAATTCGCGGAATACGGCTTTAACAAAAGCCACAGCGCCGCCTATGGCCTGATCAGTTACCAGACCGCTTACCTCAAGGCACACTATCCGATCGAGTTCATGTGCGGACTGCTCAGCAATGACTCCGACAATACCGAAAAAATTGCCACTTTCATAGCAGAGTGCCAGCGCATGAAGATCGAGATCCTTCCGCCCGACGTGAATGCCAGCTCGCTCAAATTTGCGCCCGACCGGACATCCAAACTCCCCGCGATCCGATTTGGTCTCGCCGCCATCAAAAACGTCGGCAGCGGCGCGATGGAATCTGCGATCACCGAGCGCCAGGCATCCGGGGCATTTTCCTCGATGGAGGACTTTTGCTCACGCCTCGACTCCCGTGCAGTGAACCGGAAAATCGTCGAGAGCCTCGTCAAATGTGGCGCTTTTGACAGTTTCGACAGCAACCGTGCGGCGGTATTTGCACAGGTCGATAATGCCATGGCGTCCGCCGCAGCAGTCCAGCGAGATCGTGCCAGCGGACAGGTGTCGCTATTCGATGCGTTTGAAACCACATCCACTCCAGCCGCACGGGAAAAGAACGGGCCTATTATTGAGCCGTGGTCCAAAATGGAGACCCTCGGATTTGAAAAAGAACTGCTCGGATTCTATGTGACCGGCCACCCGCTCGACGCCTACGCTGGCGCCCTGGAAAGCACCCGGTTTTCGCGTGTCTCCGACGCCATGGCCGTTGAGGATGTTAAGTCGATGAAGTTGGCAGGCATGATTGTTTCCGTAGAGAAAAAGTTCACCCGCAAGGATGGCAAACCGTTTGCGGTCATCATCCTTGAAGACTTCACCGGACCCATCGAAATGACGGCATGGGAGGAATCC
>JBDNGG010000108.1:0-2208 GCA_041689405.1 Terrimicrobiaceae bacterium
CCCGATCCGTTGCGGCCCGATCCCCACACCCCCGGGGGCTAAAGTCGACGCCCGCGAAGCAAACCACTCCGGTGAGAAACCTGCCGGAAAAAATAACTCAATTAGAATGACTACTCCGATCTTCAGTTCCGCGAAATCCCGCAAAATTGAGCCTCGTCTTTTTATCGAAAAACCCTGCTCGCTCGGCGAAGGGCCGTTCTGGCATGATAGTCAGCTCTGGTGGGTTGATATCGAAGCGGGCGAGTTGCTCTCCGCCGATGATTCGGGGGCCTCGCGGCTTGTGCATGCCTTTGGCCAGCGCCTCGGTGCGGTCGCGCCGATGGGGACGGGTCTGTTTGTGGTTGCGCTCGAGAAAACGGTGGGGATTTTCGATTCGGGCTCAGGAAACTTGCATCCCGTGGCGTCGCCCGACAAGGGAATCTCCGGCAACCGTTGCAATGACGGTAAATGCGATCTGAGCGGGCGCTTCGTTGTCGGAACTCTCAACATGAACGGTCAGCAGAATGCCGCGGCCCTCTATTCGCTTGGGACTGATGGGAAACTTAAAAAAATTCTGTCTCCAACGACCATTTCTAACGGGTTGGCATGGAGTGCGGACGGTGAAACTCTTTATTTTGTTGATTCGCCTACTTATCAAATTGTGGCGTTTGACTATGATGCCGCAACCGGCCAATTGGAGAATCGCACGGTCGTCGTTAGAGTCCCCAAGGAGGCCGGCTTGCCGGACGGCATGGACATCGACACGGAAGGAAACCTGTGGGTTGGCCACTGGGGCGGAGGAGCGGTTCGGTGCTGGTCACCGGCAACCGGCGAGTGTCTTGCCGAGGTGCCCGTTCCCTGTCCGCACCCGACATCCTGCTGCTTTGGTGGACCGAACTTTGACCGCCTTTATATCACGACGGCTCGGATGCCAATCCCGAACTATGAGCTTTCTTCCTTCCCGCTGGCGGGCAGCGTCTTCGTCTGCGACCCGGAGGCCCAGGGCCGTCCGCCGAATCTGTATCGCGGCCCCGCACTTTAATTATAAAAACAAGCCCCCGTTTTCATCCCGCCAAACAGGCCGCTGGCGCTGTGGCTGGCATGACTAACGCAGAAAATCCTGTCAATACACCTCCGGCCCTCGCCTTAGGGACTCGGCCATAAATAAATCTCCATTTATGGCGATGGGATCCCGCAGACTTGGCGGGCGGCTACTGCTGTGATGGTGAAAAACCATTTTCCGAGATCGCTGAGGCGCTGAATGCATTCCTCGTAGGGCTTCATCTCCTTCTTTGTCTTGCGCACTCCCTTTGGGTAATTCTCCTCCACCAGTGTGACGATAGGATGTACGCCTTTGTAGGTCATGCCCTCGGCCATTCCCAGTGCCTTGGCCACCGTGTAAAGCGGATCTCCGTTCCAGTAGTTTTTCAGCACGCCAAAGACACGTTCAACGGGATTGTATTTACTGTGATAGGGCGGGTAGCAGGCCAATTGCACCGTGATGTTGTGGGTCGCGCTCAACTCAACCAAGCGCGTGATCCACTGGGTGGGTGCACCGTTGTTCTCCGGTCCGTTGTCGGCATTTATCACAAGGGTATGTGCAGGATGACCGTTTTTTTTAGCGTCGGCCAAATTTCTGACAGCTGGTCAACCATAAAGTCAGCCGTGACATTTCCGGTGGTAAAAGAGAGCCATGTTTCCGCCGTTTCAGGCCGATGGATGCCGAAAGGCGTGAGCTTGGTTTCTGGTTCCAGATCATGATCAAGCGCACTTTGTCCCTGGCGGCTCTTGCCGCCGCGGCTCAGATTGCCGATTGGCACGACCGTCTTGGTGTCGATGGACAAGCGCACCGTGCCTTCACCAGCTTCAGCCTCGCGATTGATTTGATGCACCATTTGAAAAATTGCATCGGTTTGTGGCACTTTGCGCAGAGGCCTGCTCTTGGCCACACGGCGAGGCTTGAAGCCCAAGGCACTGAGCTTGCGGCGCAAGCTGCGCTCGGAAGGCACCTCCTCGGCGCGGTAGCCTTTCTCGAGGAGTTGGCGACGCGCTTCCCCGGCGGTGAGTCGACGGTAAAGTTGCGTGGTGCGAAATGTCGGATCGGTCTGACTTGCGGCCTCGCCCATCTCTCGCAAGTCGGCTTCCAAATTGCGCAAAGTGGCCTCGGCCGGCTTGCGACCACGCTGACTGAGCGCGTCCAGGCAGATCATGCCTGATCGGAGTTCATGC
>JBDNGG010000109.1:0-7311 GCA_041689405.1 Terrimicrobiaceae bacterium
GCTTTCGATGCGAGGTCCATGGCGGCATTGAATGCCTCCTGCATTTTTTGCGTAAAGCGATCGGGTCTCATAATTTGGGAGATGGGGTAAAAATGAAAGGCAAGGATATACAGTGCGGCGGGCGCATCAATCGGGAAGTGCAACGATTTTCCAGCAGCGGCGGCTGTTCTTTCGGCCGCAGCGGAGATCGATAATCGGCACATTCTAAAGTTTGATTTTTTTAGCAACTCCAGTCAAAGTATCGTCGGTCTTGCGGGTGATCGCTCGGTCGTGGCGCAAGCTGCAGCCGGGAGGAAAGTCCGGACACCGGATGGCAGCATGCCGTGTAGAATGCACGGGAGGAGGAGGTGAAAGCCGCCTTCGACGGAAAGTGTCGCAGAAAATATACCGCCTGGCGCTTGTCGACGGGTAAGGGTGAAATGGCGGGGTAAAAGCCCACCGCCCGGACCGCAAGGAACGGGGCACGAAAAACCCCATGTGGTGCAAGACATAACAGAGGAACGGGCCGCCTGCCCGGAGGATGCGCCAGCCGCAAGGCACGCATCGGGACCTCGGGTATTAGTCGCATTAGAGAAATGATCACACAGCCTGGCTTCGGCCTGGTGGACAGAATCCGGCTTATAGCAGGACCAAATTAATCCGGGAGCCAGTCCACGTGGCTGGTTTCCGGACCATTTTTCGTCAACTAACGCCGAACCGTCTTGGCGTTGTTGGCGTTGTTTCGATCGACCAGAAATAAATTCTGACCACGTGATTTGAGGACAAAGGTATTGTTTTCGCCGTATTTCGCCCAGGGACCGGGCGGGACTTCGCTGAATTCCACAAACTTCCAATCGCAGACATCTTTTCCGCTCATCCCCAAGTAGTCTCTGACCGCCGGTGAGACATCCAATCCCGCGCCTTGGTTGAGGTTTGGTGAGGGACGTTCGTTGCCGAAGACATACTGCCAGTGATCGGTGCGGAAGGGGCCGCAATCTTCCCATTGGGCATAGGCGATCCTGCCTTGGTGGCGGATGGCGAGCCAGCGGCCCTTGACGACGGATCGACCTTCTTTCTGGAACGCCTCGCGGAACCAGGGAATCGCCCGCCGGGATTCCGGCTTGGTCGTGCCACGTGTCACATCGTTAAATGGCAGGGCAACATAAAAAGGATTCTGCCGGGGAGTGAATTTTTTGGGTTTGAAATCGCGACGGTTTAGAGGGTTGGGGTCATCGTAGCCACCGAAATTATGAGACCATTTTGTGTCCCACGAGCTTTTGTTATTCGGGGTCGGGTTGTTTTTTGTGGGCATCTCTCCGACCCAGAATACGGTCGTTACGATATTTGTTCTCCAGGGATACTTTCCATTAACCGAGCGGGACGGCGCAGAGGTGCGCACTTGGGGCGCCACCGTCGTGATGGCTCGTTCACGGAGTCTCTCCGCGTATTTGTTAAAATCACTGGACGTCGAAGCTGCGGACTGAGCCGCAACCCATGGCATCCCGGAAACAGCTGCAAGACACGCGATGATTCCTGCTGAAAAAAGCAATCGGCCTGACATAAGCCCTGATACTTCGCCCGACTTTCGCATTCCGCAAGGGAAATTCTCCCTGAGAGGTTGGGAGTCGAAGAGCCATTTGTCATAATTATTGCGCACGTTCGGAGATCCTGGCTTGTCGCCAGGGCGCGGTGATGATACGAAAATCCTCATGAAATTGGCCATTTATCCCGGAAGCTTTGATCCCATTACGCTTGGCCATCTTGACGTCATTGAGCGAGCGTGTGCGTTATTCGACCGCATCATTGTCGCCGTGGCAACCAGCGAGGCCAAACACCCGCTTTTTTCCGTGGACGAACGGTGCGCGATGATCCGGGCGTCCCTGCCTGCAGGTGCGCCGGTTGAAGTGAAACCCTTCGACGGGTTATTGGTGGATTTTGCCCGTAGCGAAGGGAGCGTCGTCGTGGTGAGAGGACTACGGGCGATCTCGGATTTTGAATTTGAATTTCAAATGGCCTTGATGAATCGTCGTCTTGAGCCGAAGTTCGAAAGTGTATTCCTGACCCCGAGGGAGGATTGCACATTCATTAGCTCCCGCATCGTGAAAGAAGTGGCAAGGCTCGGCGGTGACGTCCGGGAATTTGTCCCGGTCGCCGCCGCCGAAAGTCTGAAGAAAAAATTTCAATCCCATTGATTTCATGAAAATCCGCATCCGAGACATCCCGCAGGATGCAACGGTTCCCATTTCCCAGGACATTGACCCCGGTTTTCTGGGACTCGACGAATTGGGGGCAATGCCTACCGGACCGGTCCATTGCGAATTAGACGCGGGGCTCTCAGGCTCCGGTTTTTTTGCAATTGGATCGCTGGCAGTTCCGGTCCAGATGACGTGCGTGGCCTGTCTGGAGAAATTTGCGCAAACCCTCATGGTGCCCGAATTTGGGGTTCAAATAGAACTTTCCAGAGATCAAAGCGTGGACTTGACTGATTTCATACGAGAAGATATTCTTCTCATTCTGCCTCCACATCCGAAATGCGATGGGGATGGCGCGCGCCAGTGTTCAGCTACCTTCCCGACCGCGCCGGGTGCGCCACTCACCGAGGAGTCGATTGCCGATTCGTCTGCGTGGAACGTGCTGGACGAACTGAAACCGAAACAATAATACCTTCACGCCATGGCAGTCCCAAAACGCAAAGTCTCAAAAATGCGCCTCCGCACGCGCAAAGCCGCCAACCGCTGGCATGCAGCCAAGTTGGCCAAATGCACCCAGTGCGGCGCTCCCGTCCTCGCACACACCGCTTGCCCAAGCTGCGGATACTATAAAGGCCGCCAAGTCTTGACGATCGAAGCAGCTTAATTGCGCTTGCCTCTCCAGACTAGCGAGCAGTCTCGATCATGAGGATTGCCCTCGATGCGATGGGCGGCGATCACGCCCCGAAGAACACGACGGAAGGTGCCGTGATGGCACTTCGTGATTTCGCCTGCATCGAGAAACTTTTCCTCACGGGAGATAAGGATCGCCTAGATGCCGAGTTGAACAAGCTCGGCCCTAGAGACCCGCGCCTGGAGATTGTCCACACGACGCAGATCGTGGAGATGACAGACCACGCGGTTGATTCTGTGCGTCGCAAAAAAGATTCGTCCGTGAGTCGCGCGGTCGATCTGGTGAAAAAAGGTGAGGCTCAGGCTGTCGTCAGCGCAGGCCACACCGGGGCCATGGTTGCTGCGACGACCATCAAGCTTCGTACGCTTGCTGGTGTGGATCGCCCCGGCATCGCCTCGTATCTGCCGACGGAAAAAAACGTATGTGTGCTTATTGACGCCGGAGCCAATGTGGATGCCCGGCCGATTCACATGCTCCAGTATGCCATCATGGGCACCGTGCTATCCAAGCACGTGCTGGGATTTCCGAATCCTGCGGTGGGGCTTATGTCCATCGGTGGCGAGGACATCAAGGGCAGTGAGTTTACGAAGGAGGTATTTAAGTTGCTTCGCTCAAGTTCATTGAATTTTCGTGGTAATGTCGAGGGCCACGACCTTTTCGAGAACCCGGTCGAGGTAGTGTTGTGCGACGGATTCACGGGCAACGTGGTCCTTAAGACCGCCGAGGCGACTGCATCGGCTGTGTTCCGCTGGCTCAAACACGAACTTATGGCGAACCCGAAACGCACCATGGGTGCCTTACTCGCGCAGAATGCCTTTCGAGCCATCCGTAACAAAACCAACTACGAAACCTATGGCGGCAGTCCACTCCTCGGAGTCGACGGGGTCGCCATCATCGCACACGGCGCCAGCAGTGCCCTAGCAATAAGAAATGCGATCCGTGTTGCAACGGAATCTATTAATCAGAAGATCAACCCGCGCATTATTGAAGCGATCCAGCAGTTTGATGAAAAAATCTCCTCGCACTCGGTCTAGCCAGCCTAACCGTACCGTCTCGATCATCGGGACAGGCAGCTATGTTCCCGAGCGCGTTTTGACGAATGCGGACATCGAGCGCCTGGTCGAAACCAGCGATGACTGGATCACCTCCCGCACCGGGATCAAGGAACGTCGTATTGCCGCAGAAGGTGAGCAGACCAGCCACATGGCCGCAAAAGCTGCCGAGCGCGCGATGGAGCAAGCCGGGGTCACTGCGGACGAGATCGATCTCATCCTGATCGGCACGGTCACTCCAGATACGTTTTTTCCGTCCACCGCATGCCATGTCCAACGCATCCTGGGAGCGCGCAATGCGGCGTGTTTTGACATTTCGGCGGCGTGCTCAGGATTTCTTTACGCGGTGGAAATTGCCCAGCAATTCATTACTAATCACACGTATGACACTGTGCTGGTGATCGGGGCGGACAAGCTAAGCTCGATCATCAATTGGGAAGACCGGAACACGTGTGTGCTTTTTGGTGACGGGGCAGGGGCTGCCGTATTGCAAAATCGCGCCGGATCTCATGGTGTCATCACGACCTTCATGGGCAGCGACGGGAATTATGGCGAAATTTTGCACATGCCCGGTGGCGGGTCAGCGCTGCCTGTGACTGCTGAGAATGTGGACCAGAAGCTCAACACGCTTCAGATGAACGGACGGGAGACGTTTAAGCAGGCGGTTCTTTCGATGAGCGCCGCCGCGACTCACGCTTTGGAAAAAGCCGGGCTCACCGTGGATGACCTCAAGTGCATTATCCCACATCAGGCCAATATCCGAATCATCGAAGCGTTGGCGGATCGCTTAAAAATCCCGATCGAACGGTTTCACGTCAATCTGGACAAATACGGAAACACCTCCGCTGCGGCTGTAGCCATCGCGCTGGACGAGGCAAACCGCGAAGGCCGGTTTGAAGTCGGTGACTATATCTTACTCGTGGTCTTCGGCGGAGGGCTCACCTACGCGAGCTCCGTGATCCAGTGGTAGGTGGTATCATGCCATTTAGCGCAATCAGACAGCCTTAAAGTTTCGGAGAGCTGATTCTAGATTTCGATCTGAAATATAAACTAAGTCCAGGTGATTTCTGGGAATGATCACCGTAAACACCCATGAAGCCAAAACCCGGCTATCTGCCCCGCTGGCGGCTCTGGAAACCCGCCAGGAGACCTTGATCATTTGTTGGCGTGGCAAGCCGGTTGCCGAACTCCGTGCGCTCACGTCGAGCGGGATTGATCCACGCGTTTAGCATCCCGAGCTGGCAGGGAAAATGTTTTACGATCCGACGGAGCCTGCGGAAGAAAACGAATGGCCGGAGCCTGCCCGGTGATCCTGCTCGATTCCAGGGCGCTGCTCGGGATGACGATCGAACCCTCCGCTTCTGGAGCCTGCCAGGAACCCGTTGGCATCGAATTCAGGATCACTTTATGTCTCGCCGATCTCCGCGTTTGAAATTAGTCAGAAAGCTTGAGCCGCTGGACGTTATCGAGCGGCGGTCAGTCCACCCCTTAGTCGCCGAATATGAGGAAACGCTCCAGGAGTTGTGTCTGGATTATCCGAAGCGTCAATGCGTGGATTGGGTCGTTGCTCTGCAAGGTGTTGCCGATTTGGTGTTTCCCGTGGATCGAGCAACGGGGCAGCTGTCGGATCCTTTTGATGAAATGGTGCTGGAATGCGCCCATACCGCTGGATCGGATTTTATCGTGAGCGGTGGCAAGAGACGTCTTTTGCCGCTCGGGAGCTTTCGAGGCATTCTGATCGTAGCTCCAAGTGATCTTCTGCGCCGAATTTAATTGGTGCGGAAAGGTTAGCCCAATGAGGACCAATGCCGCAAAGGGGGAGGGTGGCTTTGCCAAAAATGGAAGAAATGTGTTGAGCGCCGGAAAAGCTTTCGGAGTCGATTGGCATGTCCGTTCCCGAAGTCCGGGCTTTTCCTGCGTTTGTGGCCTTGGCGCTTTTGGCGCGAAGATGTATTTAGGTGTTCACGTTGGATGGGGCATACTCAGCCCGCAGCCCGGAGTGCTGCAATCTCGGCGGCGCGATCCGCGGCTTTGAACACGGACGTTCCAGCCACAAGCAAATTGGCTCCGGCTTGGATCGATGTGCGAGCCGTTTCAAGGTTGATCCCGCCATCGACTTCGATATCAAAATCCAGCCCCTCGGTTGCACGCAGATCCGCTGCTGCGCGGACTTTTTCCATCATTTCGACCAAAAACGGCTGACCCCCGAATCCTGGGTTCACCGTCATAATGAGCAAAATATCGAACTGGTCGAGATACGGCTGGATCTCACGTAGGGGCGTGGGCGGACTGATCGCCAGTCCGGCCATGCATCCGGCGGCGCGCACGGCAGCCAGGGTTTCGCTGACGTTATGTGTCGCCTCGACGTGCGATGTGATTGAGCTCGCGATGGTGCTGAACCTCGGCCAGTAGGTATCCGGGCGCTCGATCATCAAGTGCACATCGATTGGGAGCCGCGTGTGCCGGGATACTGCTTCAACAAATGCCGGCCCAAATGAAATGTTGTCCACCAGATGCCCGTCCATCACGTCGCAATGTATCCAATCCGCGCCCGCGGCTTCGCAGGACGCCACTTCCTCGCCCACGCGGGCGAAATCGCAGGCAAGCACGGACGGGGCGACGATGATGGGTCTCGTATTCACAACCAAAACGTTTAGCGCAAAACGATCGCTTCGGCTATACCTGAAACCACAGCGATGGAAATCCCGGACGATGAAACAATCATAGACCTATCGAGCGACACCTATTTTATGAAAGAGGCGTTGCGAATGGCGCAGCGCGCATTTGCCGCGGATGAAGTTCCTGTAGGTGCGGTTGTCGTGCGTGAGGGGCGGGTGATCGCCCGTGCATGGAATCAGGTGGAGACGCTCAAAGATGCCACTGCCCACGCAGAGATGCTTGCCATCACGCAGGCCGAAAATGCCATCGGCGATTGGCGGCTTACCGACTGCGACCTCTACGTCACGAAAGAGCCATGTCCCATGTGTGCGGGTGCCATTGTCCATGCGCGGTTGCGACGGATTATTTTCGGCTGCGGAGATTCTAAAGGGGGAGCTGCGGGCGGGTGGATCAATCTCCTACAAACGACTGAGCTAAATCACCGGTGTGAAATCACAACAGGCGTGATGTACGACGAATGTGTCGGAATCCTACGGTCGTTTTTCGCGATGCGCCGGGAGGAAGCGAAATTTAAAAACGCGCCGCCGCTGGAAAATTAGCCGTCCTTCGGGTCGTTTGATCGTGCAAGATCTTCGATGCAGCGGATGACGAGCGCAGTCCATCCGGTTTGATGATTGGCTCCGAGTCCGAGGCCGGTGTCGCCGTGGAAATACTCGTGAAACAAGACGAGCCCGCGCCAATGCGGGTCGGTCGCGTATCGCGGGTCCGATCCATGACA
>JBDNGG010000110.1:0-3105 GCA_041689405.1 Terrimicrobiaceae bacterium
AGGAACGCCGAAGACGATCGATATCCTCGAAGCCCAAGCTCAAGGGCTCCGCTACTTGCGGGAGCTGCTGGCCTGATCCCGCAAGCTTTTCCGCTGATAGGGGGCAGATTATTTTGATGCAGCCCTGATCCCGGGCTGCAATTTGGCCGAGAGATGTTCTGTCCGATCTCGATCTTGGGCGGAAAGATTGAGTGCTTCGAGTTCACCGATGGTATCTTGGCGGATCGCGGTGTTTGTCCGTTCGGATGCGATCAAAAACCACGCGGCAGCCGCAATGCGATCCGGCGGGTCGTTGGGAACGTTTTGCCCCATCCAAAGTGCGGCCGTAGCATCTCCACCCTTGGCCGCGCGCTCGACTCAGACCATCGCCCCGGCGGGATCCGCCGCCCATCAGCTTAAACCTGATCTTCACCGAGAACCGCAGCTGGGGCGGCAAAACCAACTTCTTCTGCTCGGAGCTGAGAGCGCAGGCTGACGAAGGCTGAGTGTTGCCCGGCGCCCAGTTCGCCACGGTCACTCAACTTTCGAGTGGCTATCGAATCATTACTGCGCTGAAGAAGTATGAAAAGGAAGCACCCGCACTGCGGGGAAACTAATTGCCGTGAGCACAATCATGCGACCTCCTATTTTTCCGCGCAACGCATGACCCACGCCCGCAGGATTAACTCACCCAGCTCGCTCGCGCCCCTGATCGGCACCATGTGCCTCGCAACCGCTACCCTCGCCGCTATGTCCCGGCAGTGGAAGGTGCGGGGCTTGAAGCCGTTGACGTAGCCATTGCGCTCGACGCCACGCTGGTATGGGACGGCTCCGATGTGGGTTTCGCGTTCAAGTAACATGGCGGCGTTCATGAGGATTTCGGCGATTCCGGGGAGGGCTTTCTGAAGGCTGCCTTCGAAAAGGAGGTTGATGAGCGGATCATTGGGAATAGTTTGTGTGTGTTCGTTCATGGCTGATGCTGTTTTGGTTTGATCACCTTCAGTATCCGGTCTGGGGCGGGCACCTACAACCCCAGTGGCCTGGGAGGAGGTCGGCGCGCCGCCGCACCTGCTTCGTAGCGGGCTTTTACAGACGAATCTTTACACTGCCATCCATTTTACCAGTTCTTTGCTCAGTTTCTTCAGATCACGGTGTCCGGCTTTCACCCTCCAAATGGGCGGCGAGACCGGGATTGATGTCTCCTTGTCTTCCTGGAATGGTGCGTTCCTTAAGCAGGATCCCTCGCTATGTTTCGACGGGGGTCGCCTCGTTCGGGGCACAGACAATTGATGGAGCGTCCATCAGGGATGGAAATTGGTTTGTGCGATGCCTGCGCTCGCCTCATAAATCTGCCGCGATGGAGCACATCCTTGTTTTGTCTATTGTCGGCATCACGCTGATATTATTTGTCACCGAGCTCATTCGCCCCGATTTGGTTGCCATCGGGGTGATGCTCGTGCTTTTTGTCACGGGCATCGTCGACGCTGAGGCCGCGTTCAGCGGATTCAGCAATCCGGCGGTGATCACCGTCATCGCGATGTTTATCCTGAGCGCAGGATTGGTAAATACCGGTGTGGCTGACTTCCTTGGACGGGGCATTCTCACGGTGTGCGGATCCAGTCCGGTTGCGGTCACCGCAGGAACCATGATCACGGTTGCGGTGATGTCAGCATTTATGAACAACATCGGCGCCGTGGCGGTGATGATGCCTGCGATGTTTGCGATCAGCCAGAAGATCAACTATCCGGTGGCGCGGCTTTTGATGCCGCTGTCGTTTGGTTCGCTGCTGGGCGGACTGCTGACGTCGATTGGAACACCTCCTAATTTGCTGATCTCGTCGGCGCTCGAGACTCACGGGTTTGACGGATTTCGGCTCTTTGACTTTGCGCCCACAGGGCTCGTCATTCTTGCGCTTGGCGTCGTTTATATGGTTTTTGTCGGGCGAAAATTGATCCCCGTTCGGGATGCCGGACGAGACCTCTCGAAAGAGTTTCAGTTGGATGAGTATCTTACTGAGTTGGTTATTCCGGTGGGATCATCCTATGCTGGAAAAAGTCTGCGGGAGCTCGACCTGCGTGCGGAATTGGGACTCAATGTGCTCCGCATGCGCCGCGAGCGGAATGGTCGGTTATTTAGCTACGTGCCGGGGCCGGACTCGCTCCTGGAGGAGGGCGACCGGATGATTGCGCAGGGGTCGCTCACGCCGCTGATCAAAGAAAAAAACACGGGCAATATCGAGATTTATGCAGAGCATAAATTCACTGATTCCGATCTTCAAGATGACGGGATGGAGTTGGCCGAGGTGGTTATTTCGCTGAACAGCGACCTGATTGGACGGAGCATCCGGAATTTTGACGCCCGACGGCTTTTGAATGTTCTCGTGCTTGCGCTCAAACGGGGAGGGCAAAACCAGATCCGCGAGTTTGCGACGATTCCGTTGGAAGCAGGCGATGTCCTGCTGGTTCAGGGCCACCAGAATGCCATTGCCACGATGGCCACGAGCTCTGACTTTTTGGTCGTTAGCCGGGTCAAACCAGAAAAGCGTAACTACCGCAAAACTCCTGTTGCGTTGGGAATCATGGCGCTCACCGTGGGACTTGCTGCCTCTGGGGTCGTCCACATTTCTATCGCTGCGATGCTGGGTGCGCTTTTGATGGCTGTGACCAGGTGTTTGCCGCTGGAAGAATTTTACCAGTCCGTCGATTGGCGCGTGATATTCCTGATCGCTGGAATGATCCCGCTCGGCGTCGCGATGGATGATGATCACACGGGGACGGCCCGGTGGCTGGCAGATGCATTTCTAAACACCACCGGAACGACCAATCCCTTGCTGGTGCTTGCGGCCTTATTTTTGTTCACGACCCTCATCACTGAAATCATGTCAAACGCAGCAGCAGCGGTGCTCTTGGCGCCCATCTCGATTGCGATTTCCAATAGCATGGGCATCGAGCCCTATCCGTTTCTCATGGCGGTTGCCATCGGTGCGTCGACGACATTCATGACACCAATTGGGCATCAGTCCAACGTGCTCATCTATGGCGTCGGGAACTATCGATTCACGGACTTCGCCCGCGCAGGAGCGCTGTTGAACGTTATCATCTTCTTCGCGATCCTCGTCGTCGTTCC